>JANNQE010000615.1:0-5173 GCA_031441625.1 Planctomycetia bacterium | reverse complement strand
CGGCTCACGCCGGCGGTTCCAGATCACTTGAACGCCTCGAACTCCTTCCCGAGCAGGCTGCTGGCGATCTTCAGTTTCAGGATCTCGTCGGTCCCTTCGTAGATGCGGCACACCCGCGTGTCGATCAGGTGGCGGCCGGGGCGGTACAGCGTGCTCCACCCGCGGCCGCCGAACACCTGCACGGCGCGGTCGGCCGCGTCCCACGCCGCGTTGGTGATGTAGAACTTGGCCTTCGCCGCGAGCAGGTCGGCCTCGCCCGCCAGCTTCTTGTCCGTCGGGTTCTCCTTGTGCGATTGCAGCGCCGCGGACGCTTGCAACAGAAGCGGCTCGCTGCTGCACCGGGCCATCTCGATCATGGCGATGTGGTCCTGCACGAGCTGGTGCTTGGCGATCGGCTTACCGTGTTGGTGCCGCGCCTGGCCGTAGTCCAGCACTTCGGCGAGACAGTCTTCAATCACCCCCAGGCACCCCGCCGCCACGCTCAGCCGCCCGCTCACCAGCGTGCCCATGGCGATGCGGAAGCCGTCGCCCTCTTCGCCCAGCAGGTTGACCTTCGGCACGGCCACGTCCGTCATCTCGAACATGGCCGTGTTGCTGCTGAACATGCCCATCTTGGCCGTCAGGTTCTCGACGGTGAAGCCGGGCGACTTGGTGTCCACGACGAACGCCGAAATCCGCCGGCCCGGACCTTCCGGCACGTCCGCCGGGTACGCGAACACCACGATGGCGTCGGCGATGCCGCCGTTGGAAATCAGGTACTTCACCCCGTTCAGTCGGTAACCGTCGGCGGTCTTGGCGTAGGTACTCGTCATCTCGCGGGGGTTGCTGCCGGCGTCCGGTTCGGTCAGGCCGAAGGCGAGTACCTTGTCGCCCGTCGCCGCCGCCGGCAGGTACTTCCGCTTCAGCGCTTGGCTCCCCCACGTCTGAATTGGGTACGCCCCGATGCTCAGGTGGCCGGAGAAGAACGTCCGCACGCCTGTGCCCTCCCGCCCGATCCGCACGAGCGCCTTGAAGTAGCTGACCGCGTCGGCCCCACGGCCGCCGTAGGCCGGGTCGATGTTCATGCCCAGGATGTTGTGCCTCTTCGCCAGCGGCACGAGCTGATCATTAAACTTGTGCTCGACGTAACACAACTCCTCCGCCGGCCGAATGTCCTCGCAGAAGGCGGCGGTGTCGGCGGCGAGTGCGGCGGGGTCGAACGGCGGCATGGCGGTCTCCCGGAGAGTGGGACGAGCGATCAGTACAGTCGAATTCTACCACCGCGGCGGAAGTGGGGCACGGGGGCAACATCGGTGCGAGTCTGTGCGTAAGATACCCATCCGCCCGGAGTCACGTCGTATGCCCACCTTTTCCGACCGGCTCGCTGAAGCCGTCGCCCGCTACGGCCCCTTGTGCGTCGGCCTCGACCCGCGGGTGGACATGCTGCCGGCCGAGTACGCCGACCTGCCGCCGGTCGATGCGGTCGAGCGGTTCTGCCTGAAGATCCTCGACCTGGTGCGGCCGTACTGCGGGGTGGTGAAGCCGCAAGCCGCGTTCTTCGAGCTGCTCGGCGGGGGCGGGTTCGAGGCGATGGACACGGTGCTGAAGTTGGCACGCGAGAAGGGGTTCGTCACCATTCTGGACGGCAAGCGGGGCGACATCGCCAGCACCGCGACGGCGTATGCCGAGGCCGCGTTCGGCCCGACGTGGGACGCCGACTCCGTCACCGTCAACCCGTACATGGGGTACGACGCGGTCGAGCCGTTCCTGGCAGTCGCGCGGAAGACAGCGCCGGCCCGCGGGGTGTTCGCCCTGGTGCGGACCAGCAACCCGGACGGCGGGCGGTTTCAGAACCTGCTGTGCGACGGCAAACCGCTCTACCGGCATGTAGCCGAGGCGGTGGCCGCGTGGAACGACGGGTTCGGTGACGTGGGGGCGGTGGTCGGGGCGACCAACCCGGCGGAGTTGAAAGAACTGCGGCAGGCGATCCCGGACGTGTGGTTCCTGGTGCCGGGGTACGGCGCTCAGGGCGGGACGGCGAAGGATGTGAAAGCCGCGTACTGGGCGGGCGGCAGCGGGGCGGTCGTGAACAGTTCCCGCGGGGTGGTGTTCCCGTACCACCGCGATGACGCCGATTGGGAGCTGAAGGTGATCAACGCGGCGATGAAGGCCCAGGCGGAGTTGAAGTAGACGTGGGTCGCAATTCGGGCGAGCGGCCCGCGTGAGCCGGCGGGTGATGACAAGACCAGCCCGCTCACGCGGGCCGCTCGCCAGTTAGGGCAGGCTGATCTCGGCCTTCGTGGTCGGCTGGTCGGGGTCGGCGAGGTGCAGCTTCACGCCCTTCTTGCCGGCGGTCAGGGCGTAGAACTCCTTCGGGGTGGCCACCGCCTTGCCGTCCACGTGCGTGACCAGCCACGCCCCTTTCGTCGGCTGGCCGGCGTCCTTCAGTGCCCGCTCGCCGGGGCTGCCGGCCTCCACCTCGCGGACGAGCACGCCCTGCGGCGGCGACACCGGGAAGCGGTCGCGCTGCCCGCCGCCGGCCACCCGCATACTGAAGTAGTCGATGCGAATGCCGAACGTGGCCGGCGGGGTGACGGTGGCGACGAACGGCAACTGGTTGACGTTCTTTGCCAGCACCACCTTCACCTTTTGCGGCCGACCGCCGCGGGTGATGTCGAGCGTCACCGGGTTGCCGGCCAGCGCCCCGCCGGCGTAGATGAGCAGGTCGTCTTGCCCGGCGAGGGTGTTCCCGTCGATGGCGGTGATGATGTCGTCGGCCTGCACCCCGGACAGCGCCGCCGGGCACCCGGCCGACACGTCGATCACCCGCACCCCGCCGCCAAACGACTCGCCCGGCTGTACCCCCAGGAAGCCGTACTCCACTTCCTTGCCTTCCTTCAGCGTGGCCACCACGCGGCGGTAGTTGGTGTCCATCGGGATGGCGTACCCGCCGCTCGCGTCCGACCCGAACACCGCCGCCACGCTCGACCCCAGGCCGACCAGCTCGCCGGACGTGTTGAACACCGCCGCCCCGGTGCTGCCGAACGCCGCCCGCGCGTCCACCTGGATCAGCCCGCCCTGCTGGTGCAGCGGGCGCTGCTTGAGCGGGTCTGGCGGGCCGCTTTGCGCCGGGGCCGGCTGGCCCGACTTCATGCGGACGTTGGCCAGCACTCCCCAACTGACACTGGCCGACCCGTCGCCCACCGCCGCCGCCGTCGGGTGCCCGAGGGCGAGCAGCATCGCCCCCTTCTTGATGGTCGGCTTCTCGCCGTCCCCGCCGGGGGTGAACCGCACGTCGGCGACCTTCACCGCCTGCAGGCCGGGTATCACATCCAGCAGTTTGAGCACGGCCAGGTCGGACTTGGCGTCGGCCGCGTGGATGTCGGCGTAACACCCCCTTCCATTCGCCCCGCGGACGTACACCTTTCTCGCCCCGTCGATCAGGTGGTACGGCACGAGGATCAGACCGGCGCGATCGTCGAGCACCACGCCGGAGCCGAACAGGTGGTCGGCCACGTTGTCGGCGGCGGACAGGTCGAGCGGGTGGGGGATGGCGGGTTGCGGCTGGCCGAAGCGGGGGGGGCGGGGTGCGAATGGCTCCCGCGCGGGCAGGTCGTCGGCCGTCACCCCGCCGAGTTGACCCGGCTTCGGGTTGCGGACCGCCTTGTACTCCTTGCTGTGCGACACCACCACCGACACGACCGACGGGGCGGTGGTGTCGGCCACCTTCTGCATCTGCTCTTCCACCGCCTTCAGGTTCGGCTCGGCGGCGCAGGCGACGAGTGGGGCGAGCAGGACCACGGCGATAGTGATGGTGCGCGTCATGAGTGGAATCTACCGGAGAAGTGCGGGCGATGCCAGACTTCAATTCAGGCGGGAACACGGATGACACGGAAACAGGCAGGGATGAAGAGGATCAGCACAGAAATTGATTTGTTCTGTTCCGTGTCATCCGTGCTTCATCCTCTTCATCCGTGTTCCGTTCGGTTGGAAACTTGTGTTCGAGCCGCCCGGATGTACGCATCGAAGTTGGCCACCGGCGTTTCCTTGCCGACGCCGTGGTTCAGGTTCAGGATGTGCCTTCGCCCGCCGCCGGCGGTCACGCACGCCCGCACGGCCGCTTCCACCTGCTCCGGCGTGCCGGTCCGCAGCACCTCCTCGTCCACGTTCCCTTGAAACACTAGCTCCGGGTACGCCGTTTGTGCGGCGGCCAGGTCGTGCTGCACGCCCAGGCTCACCACGTCCGCCCCGGTCGTCGCCATCAGGTCGAGGTGCGGGCACTCCTTCACGAACAAGATGCGGGGCACTCCTTTCACCGCTCCCAGGATGTGCGTGTGGAACGGCTGGGCGAACCGGCGGTATTCCTCGTCGGTGAGCATCCCGGCCCACGAGTCGAACAATTGCACCACGTCCGCGCCCTCACTCACGAGTTGGTTGAGGAAGTCGGCGGTGGCGTGCGACAGCGTTTTCAACAGGCGGTCCCACACGACCGGCTGTTCGGCGATGAACCGGCGGGTGGCGGCCATGTCTTTGCCGGTGCCGATGCAGTACGTGGCCACGGTGAACGGCGAGCCGGCGAACGCGATGACCGGGAGTGCGCCGGCCAGCCGCGTCTTCACTTCGGCCAGCAAGTCGCGGATGTGCTGGTAGCTCTGCGGCGGCGGGGTCGGGTTCAACCGCTCCAAGTCGGCGAGGGTGTGGATCGGTCGGTCGGGCATCGGCCCGCGGGTCGGCTTCAACTCGAACGGCAGGCCCATCGCCAGCGGCAGCGTGGTGATGTCGTAGAAGAGGATGATGGCATCGACGCCGAACCGCTGCGGGCAGAGCGTCGCCTCGGCCGCCTTCTTCACGTCTTCGGAGAAGGCGAAGAACTCGGCCCCCGCCCGCACCCGGCGGAACTCCGGGTCCCACCGCCCGGCCTGTCGCATGGCCCACACGGGCACCCGTGGCACGGCTTCCCCACGGGCGGCACGGATGAGCAAATGGGGTGAGGACATGGGGGGAACCTGAACAGGAGCGGCCGGGTTTATCCCGGCCGGTTTGGGACGGCCGGGGTAAACCCGGCCGCTCCTTGTTGCTTTACCGGGTGAACTGGAACCGGGAACGGAGTGAACGGGTGTCAATTAAACAACCCCGTCACACCGTTGCCCGGTCTAGCGTTTGCGCAGCGCCATGTCCGCGCTGTCCGTCCGGG
>JANNQE010000614.1:0-3133 GCA_031441625.1 Planctomycetia bacterium | reverse complement strand
CTCGAACCGCCGCTCCCAACTGCCGACCACCTCGGCGTTCGCCAGGTCGGGGCGGAACTCGACGGTGGCGTGCGGGTCGCAGTCGGCGTAGGCGGACGCGGCGTCCGCCAGCACCAGCGTGTGCGCCCCGTCGGCGAAATCGAACGTGTAGAAGATGCCCTCCTCTTCCATCAGCCGGCTCACGAACGCGAACGCCGTCTCGCGGTACTGCACGCAGTACTCGCGGGGGCTGTAGGTGCCGGTCAGGGCGTCGCGGAAGGCACTGAACCCGAAGGCCGAGAAGACGGCCTTGAGGATGTCCGGCACGCTCTGGTTCTGGAAGATCTTGCAGTCGGTGGTGCGGGTGAGGAACCACAGCCAGGGCACCACCTCGGCGCGGTAGCCCCGCAGCCCGCGGCCGACGAGCGGGCCGACGGCCAGCGACTTCACCCGCCCGTGGAAGTGCCGCGGGGCCTCGTCCGGGTAGACCACCTGCCAGCCGACCGGCTGGCCGACCAGGTCGGCCGGGGTGACGGGCTGGTCGGTGACCAGGTCGAGGGTGAAAGCGAACGGCCGGGAGAGTTCCTCCCGGCCGCTGAACCCCGTGAGCAGGACGGCGTCCGCCCCGAGGGGGGTGGAGACCGTCAGCAGGCGGTCGGCTTGTGGGAGCGGCATGGGGGCACCTGCGGGTCGGCGGGTTACACCAGTGCGGTGAGGGCCGCGACGGAGTCGTCGTTCGACGGGTACGCGGTGATCACCTGCGGGTTGGCCCCGGCGGCGATGACGATAAACATGTTGTCGGCGTCTTTGGTGCCGTGGGTGTCCCCGCCCCGAACGTACCGCCCGACGTACCCGTCCGGCATCGGGGTGACGAACACGAACCGCGCGTCCGGGGCGTCCGCCGACTGGTAACACTGGCCCAGCTGGGCCAGCCCGTCGTTCAGCAGGCGGCACAGGTCGTCCCCCCACCGGATGGCCGTGTTGTACTCCGGCTCGAAACTCTTCACTTTCGCCTGCTTGTTCTTCGGCACCCCGCCGCCGCTACCCAGTTCGAAGTCCAGCGCCTTCATCACCTTCCCTTTCACCTTCGGGGCCAGGTTGTTGAACCCCGGGATGCTGGCGATCTTGGACAGTTTCACGTGCTTCTTGAAGTACCCGACCTTGTTCGCCCCGGCCGACTCCAGGGCACCCTTCTTCGACAGGTGTTTCTGCTCGAACAGGTGTTTGTTCTGGTCCATCTTCGACGAGAAGCTGTACCAATTGAGTGCCGCCAGTGCCTTGACCGCGGCGTCGGCGTTCGCCTTCGAGACCGGCATGTTCGCCTCCGGTGAGGGGTGTGGGAACGAACACCGGGCGGACCGTCCGCCCGGTGGTGTGGACTGCGAGGGGGTGCGTTACACCTTCTTCGCTTCGGCGATGTCCCACCCGGCCTTCGGCGAGTCGCCCTTCTCGTTCTTCGCCTTCATCTCGTGGAACTCATACAGGATCTTGGTGAAGTTCAGGCTGAGGCTCTCGGTCGGCCGGTCGCCCCCGCTGCTCACGCTGTACCCGCTCACCATGCAGTCGTACAGCTTGTACGACGTGTACACCTCCAGCTTGTCCTTGTCCGTCTTGCAGAAGTCGATCTGCACGTCCACCCCCTCGCCCCACAGCGACTCCTCCATCCAGCGGTAGCTCGACTTGTCCATCGTCTTGGTGACGACGATCTCGCTCACGCTCGGGGCGCTGCTCTCGCGGTCGGTGCTGCCGCCGGTCGCGGAGGCGATGCCCCGCCCGATGCCGAACTGGAAGCTGCCCACTTCCACCCACCCGTCCGTCCCCTTGTGCCCTTCCGCCGTCACGTCGCCCTTGATGTCCCCGTACTTGATGTAGATCGGCATCGTCGTCGCTCCGGTGTGTGGCCGGCGTGCCCGGTGTGGGCGGCCGGTTTCCCTGGGTTTTGTTCGGCCCGCACTCGCTGGCCGGCTCGACAGTAGTACGGTACACCCCCGCCCGTTTGTTGCACCAGTGCGGGGAAAAATTCAGCCGACCGCGAAGGTGGCGTCGGCCGCCGGCCGGCCCGCGTTGTGTGAAAGGACCCACACGTTTCCCCCCAGTTGCGGGCCGTCCACCTCGTCCGCGTCCAGGGTGAACCCCGGCACCGCGTCGGCCGCCAGCACCGGCACCACCTCCACGTCGAACTCGGTGCCGGCGTACACGCGGGCCAACGCTTCCAGCTCCGCCCGCGCGCCGCCGCCCGGCCGCAGCGACTGGAAGGCGGCGAAGTCGAGCGGGCCGACCCGCACCCGCACCTTGTGCTGCACGTCCCACACCCGCCGGCCGGCGACGGTGTCATACCCCAGGCGGGCGTTCAACCCCTGCGGGCGGTCGGTCGTGCCCAGTTGCGTGCGGTTCTCGGCCTGCAAATAGAGCCACTGGCCGGCGAACGGCTCCACCTCCACCGGCCACCCGAAGTACCCGGACAGGACCAATTCCAGGCCGGCCGCGGTGGGCGGGCGGTGGGCGAACAGGCCGGCGAAGTGCAGGAACGTGTCGTCGCCGACGGGCGTGCGGTCGTGCAGGCCCGGCGTGCCGAACCCGGCCACCGCGCGGAGCACGTCGGTGCCGGCGTCGGCGTCGGGGGCCGCCTCGTGCGCCACCGGCAGGTTCGCCTTCTCCCACGCCCGCACCCGCAGCGACAACAGTCGGTGATGAAACAGGTCGAGGAAGTCGCGGAACGTGTTGTCCTTCGCCCGCGCCCGCTCTTGCAACAGGGCGGTGTAGTGTTGTGGCAACACCCCGTCGGGGCCGGTCAGCCCGCCGAACGGGACGGTCAACTCGGGTGGGCCGTCGGCCGGGCGGGCGAACTTGCTGATCGCCGCGGGCGAAAACGTGAGGCTTGGCGTCACGTTTAGCGACACCGGGTCGTCGGCGAACGGCGCGTCGGTGCCCACCCGCTTGCCGGCCAGCCGCTCGAGCAGCCGCACCGCCTGGTGGAAGTCGAACCGCTGCGGCTGCTTGACCAGTTGTGCCGTCACGTCGGCAGATTGCATCGGGCGTTTCCCTGGTGTCATAGGGTGAACTGACACCGCCACAGGCCGAAGGCCTGACAGCCCTCAGCCCAGGGCAACGCCCTGGGTTCGAGCGCGAACCACCCCGCAGCCTGAAGGGCTGC
>JANNQE010000613.1:0-5089 GCA_031441625.1 Planctomycetia bacterium | reverse complement strand
GTCATCCGTGCTTCATCCTCCTCTTCCGTGTTCCTCCTATTCCAACCTCCTCCGCATGTTGCACTCCCACCGCTTGCCGCTCCTCTTGGCGGCCGTCGTCACCCTGTTGAACGCCGCCAAGCCGGCGGTGGTGGACGACACCGCCTACCTGCTGCTCGCCCGGCACATCGCCGCCGACCCGCTGCACCCCTACGGCGGCAAACTGTTCTGGTACTACTCGCCCGAGCCGGCCATGCAGGTGCTCGCCCCGCCGGTGCTGCCGTACTGGCTGGCGGCGGGGATGAAGCTGTTCGGCGAGAACGTCATCCTGCTGAAACTGTGGCTGTTCCCGTTCGCGCTGGTGCTGTGCCTGTCGGTGCGGTCGCTGCTGCGGCGGTTCGCGGCCGGCGTGGAGCGGGAAGGGCTGATCGCGTTCGCCCTGTCGCCGGCGGTGCTGCCGCTGTTCAGCGTGATGCTCGACGTACCCGCGCTCGCACTCGGGGCCGCGGCGGTGGCCCTGTTCGTGAAGGGGTGTGACGAAGTCCACTGGTGGTGGTGCGTGCTGCTGGCGGGCGTGTGCTGCGCGCTGGCGATGCAGACGAAGTACACCATGCTCACGGTGCCGTGCGCGCTGGTCGGGTACGCCTTCACGCGACTCGGCAAACCTAATTCGGTGCTCGCACTGGTCTACCTGCTGGCCGCACTCATCCCTGCCGTGGGGCTGTTCGCTGCGTGGGAGTGGTTCCTGTGGCAAGGGACCGGGCAGTCACACTTCCTGTTTCACTTCAAGGGGAACGCCGGGGAAGGGCAAGACCTGTGGGCGAAGCTTGCGGAGCGGTTCGCCAACGCCCCGCCGCTGCTCGGGCAGTTCGGCGGGCTGGCGTGCGGGGTGTCGCTGGCGGCGAGCGCGGGGATTGGTTGGCCGAAGTGGGTGCGCATCCCGGCGGCGGTGGCGGTCGGGCTGCTGGTTGTCGCCATCTGCACGTTGCCGTATTCGGTGACCACGCCGTTCGGCGAGCGATACGACCTGTCGTTCCTCACGTTCGGCCTCTGCGGGCTGTCGGTCATCGTGACGGCCAGGGTCGGACTGGGGCGGGCGCTTTGGCGAAATGTGGCCGACGCCGACACGCTGTTCCTCGTTGGCTGGGTGGTGGTGGAGGTGGTCGGGATGCTCGGCATGACGCCGTTCGTGGCCGCCCGGCGGGTGGTGGGGGTGTGCTTGGCGGTGGCGGTACTGCTGTTCCACTTGTCAGCGAAGTTAGGTAGTTCAAAGCCGGTCGGGCGCGAATGGGGCGTCGGACTCGTCACCGGCAGTCTCTTGGTCGGTGGCCGAATCGCAGTGATCATCGAGTCGTGGGCAATGAAATGGGGCACCAGCCAGCCGGTCGTGCCCAAGTGGGGTGTCGGGTTCGCGGTCGGGCTGGGCCTGCTCATTTACGCCGTGGACTGCTGGGACGCGCAGCCGGAAAAGGTGATGGCCGAGCAGGCGGCGGAGGTGGCCAAGCCGGAGCCGGGGCAGACGGTCTGGTTCACCGGGCACTGGGGGTTCCAGTGGTATTGCGACCAGGCGGGGATGAAGCACCTCGACCCGTGGGCGGGCGGCACGCCGATGAAGGCGGGCGACTGGCTGGTGACGCCGGTGGCCCCGGACGAGAACTGGTTCTACCGCCCGTGCCCGTTCACCACCACCCAGCCGACGAAGGTGTATGTGAGCACCGGCAAGCCGGTGTGGGAGCCGGAGAACCTGTTCCCACGGCCGGACATGAAGCTGAAGAAGGTGGCCGACTGGGTGTGGCTGGACGGGCTGAGTGCTCACACCATCCCGCCGATGTACGGCGGCGGGTCGGCCCCGCTGAAGGGGCGGGACACGCCGCGGCTGCGGGTGGCCGTGTACAAGGTGCTGGAAGACTGGGAGCCGTGAAATGGAACCGGGAACGCAGTGACCGGGTGTGCCTCAACCCACCCGGTCACTGCGTTCCCGGTTCCATGACCTGAAGACTACCGCACGTAGGCCCGCACCATCTGGCTGTTGTTATCGCTGATGGTCATACTCCAGACTTCGGTACCGTCGGGTGCCCGCTCGACCACCTTCCGGTACCCGCTGTCGGCGATCAGGATGTTGCCGTTCGGCAGCCGCTGGATGGACATCGGGCTGCTCAAGCTCGTCCACTTGGACCCGCCGTCGGTCGTCTTGCCCGTCTTCAGGTCGTACTCCTGCATCTTGGCGTTGTTCTGGTCGAACACCATCACCTTGTCGTCGCCGGTCTGAATCAGGCTGTTCCGCTGGTACTGGTAATTGGCCATCTTCACCGGCTTGCGGTCGGCGATCTCCTTCCCCTTGGCGTCGAGCACGATCAACTCGCCCTGCTGCTGGTTCTGCGTCATCACCTGGATCACATACTCGCCGCTCTTCATCTTCAGCACCCCGCACACGTCGTTCTTCGGCTGGTTCTTGTTCACCTCCGGGCGGGCGTAGGTGAGCACCGTCTTGCCGTCCTTGTCGAACTCGGTGAAGCCGTTCTGGTGCGTGACGAGCACGTTGCCGTTGTCCAGTTCGGTCATCCCCTTCGGCTGGAAGCCGAACCGCGCCGCGTTCTTGTCCTGGGCGACCCACCCCTTGAGCACCTTGCCGGTGAAGTCCCGGACCTGCACCTGGCCGACGTTGTAATCGAGGGTGAGGATGGTGCCGTCGCCCCGCACCAGGGCGTCGAACAGGTTGCCGTTCACGTTGGCGAACGACGCCCGCCCCTTCTCCTTCTCGTCCGCCCCGTACTCCAGGATGTTCACCATCTGCTGGTTGGCGTAGCTGGTGGTCACCAGCACCAGCTCGCCCTGCACGGTCAGCTTCAGATCGGCCTTGGCCACGTCCGCCTTGTCCGCCGCCCCGTCCCACCACTTCTTCCAGGCGTCGCGGCACTTCACCCGCGCCTCCTTGCTGGCGGCCGTCTCCTTGGTCGGGTTGTTCTGGTCGCGGGCGTGTTTGCACCGCTCCTTCGGCGCGTCCTTGCCGGCCACCTGCGCCAGCAACTCCTCCGCCTGCCAGCTCTGCCCGCGGGTCATGCCCGGCATCAGGTCGATGAGCACCCCCACCGCCTCCTTCTCCCGACAGTCGAGGAGCAGCACCTTCGCCACCGCGAACCGCACGGCGTGCTCGGGGTCGGTCTTGGCCACCTGCACCAGCTTCGGCAGCACCTCCTTGAACCGCACCCGCCGCTCGGGCGTGCCGCCCGACGCCAGGGCGACCGCCGCCACCCGCCGCCGCAGCGGGTCGGCGTCGGTCAGCGCGTCGGTCAGCACCTTGGCCGGCTTCCCGTCGGTGCCGGCGTTCGCCGTCATGGCGACCTGAATCAGGTCCACCAGTTGCCCGCTGTCGGCCAGCGGCAGGTAGCCGAACAGGGTGGCGGCCGCCTCCTCCGACTTCACCTTGCCCAGCGCCCGCACCACCGCCGCCGTCACGTCCGCCCCGTACAGCTTGTCCTTCGCCAGCCGCCGTAGGGTGTCTTGGGCGCGGTACTGGACCTCGGCGTCCGGGTTCTCTTTCGCCTGCTTCTTCAGCACGTCGGCCGCCAGCCCGCCCATCTTCAGCAGCTCCTCCTGGGCGGCCACCCGGTCGTCGAACGGGGCGTCGGCGTTCATCTTCTTGACCAGCGCCATGATCTGCCCGATCTGGTCGCCGCTCAGCGTGCGGGCCTTCAGGTACTTGACGAGCGCGGCCGGGTCGTCGGCCGTCAGGCCGGCGGCCTCGAGCGCCCTCTTGTCGGCCGTCTGCTGGGCGGCGACCCGCGGGTCGGGCTTCGGCTCCGGCTTCACCGGGTCCTCTTTCACCGGGTCGGCCGGCTTCTTCTCGTCGACCTGGGCGAACAGCGGGCCGGCGAGCAACAGGGTGAACACGCCGACCGACGACAGCAGCCGGACAGGACGCATGGCGGACTCCGGGGTGGGACGACAATGGGGATGATTCTACGCGCGGGCGGAGCGGGTCGGCAGGGGAAACCGGGCGGGCGACGGGGGCGGCGTTACAATTGAGCGAAAGGCAGACGCGGGGACCGCACACCGCGGCCCAGTTGGGAATTGGAACGCCGAGCGCGCTCGGCGTGGCCTCCGGGCAGACCTGACGGCTACTTCTTCTTCGTCGTCTTCGCCGGGGCGAGGACGCTCTCGACTTGATCCGGGTTCTTCTCCAGGTAGCGGGCCACCCCGCTGAAGAAGTACAACAACTGCTCGGCACCGTCTTCGGCCATCTTCGGCGCGGACGGGCCGGCGATGCGGAGCGCGGCGTTCGCCAGCTTGCTTTCGCACTGCATGTACACGTTCAACACCGGCTTGAACGCGCAGTACCCGCTCTTGTCGGGCGCGCCCCGCGGGGCTTGCAGCACGGCCACCGCCTTCACCGGGATCATCGGCAGCAGGGCGGCGGCCTTCACCTTGCCGGTCGCGTACCAGATCCGCCCGTTCGGGATGTCGCCGACCGCCTGCCAGTTCAGTTCGCTCCCGCCCTCGTCGGCCCAGTGGAACTGCCCCTTGCCCAGGTCGGCGATGTCCACGCACGGGATCTTCATCCGCTGCCAGCCGAGGGCGGTACGGTCGGGGTGGTCGAGCAGCCAGTCGTACACCGCCGGGTGTGCGACGAACTCCTCTTCGGCCGACTTGGCAGACAGGGTGGGCGCTTTCATCACCGCACCCACGGTTTCCTTGTGGGCGTCGGCCACGAAGTCCATCACCGTCGGCTGCTTGGTGGTCGTCTGGGTGGGCGATTTCTGAGCGGCTGTTGGGGCTGGGGCTTACAGCGGGCGGGGGTCGGCGGCGACCGCCGACGCGACGGCACACGCGACTACGCCGGCGGCGAGTAAGTGGGAACGCATAAGGCGACCTCAAACGTCCGGACTGTGCGGATTCCCCCGCGTGTGTAGATCGGCAGGCCTGTGCCGCTTGCGTGAAGGAATCTGAGTTCCCAGGTTGCCCCGTCGGGTCCGTTCGCCCGACGCGCGACAACGTATTGCAATCGTGCCGCAACTGCTGTCGGGTCGGACTGTTCGGTTGTTTTCCCCAGGGTTCACACCCTGGGCTATTGGCTGTCGCCCCTTCGGGGCTTCCGGAACAAGCCCCGAAG
>JANNQE010000612.1:0-2035 GCA_031441625.1 Planctomycetia bacterium | reverse complement strand
ACGGCGAGCCGCACGGCCAGACGGTGCTGGACGACTGGGCCGGTGGGCAGAATCACACCATGTTTCACCGCATGATCGCCGACCTTGGATACCTCGTCGTGTCAATCGACGGGCGTGGGACGCCGGCACCGAAGGGTGCCGCCTGGCGTCGCGCCGTGTACGGAAGCCTCGGGCCTCTCTCGACCGACGAACAGGCGGCGGGGGTGAAAGAACTGGGCCGGATGCGGTCTTACGTGGACACGTCGCGGGTCGGCATCTGGGGGTGGAGCGGCGGCGGTTCGAACACCCTGAACGCGATGTTCCGCAAGCCGGACGTGTATCAGGTCGGCATCGCGGTCGCCCCCAAGCCCCGCCCGGAACTGTACAACGCGTGGTTCCAGGAGATCTTCATGCGGACACCCGACGTGAACCCGGAGGGCTATCGCAAAGCGGCAGCCATCAACTTCGCCGAGGGGTTGAAAGGGGATCTGCTGATCGTCCACGGCACCGGCGAGACGAACACGCACCTGCAAATCACCGAGAGCCTGGTGGATCGGCTCATCGAGTTGGGCAAGAAGTTCGACTACATGGCCTACCCGAACCGGGACCACGGGCTGCGAGAGGGGAAGGGAACCGCGGTCCATCTGCGAATGCTGATGACGCGATACCTACTCGATCACCTCCCCCCCGGCCCGCGGTGATGCCTCCAGACGTTGGTGCGTTTATTAATTTATCTGGATTATACGCTACGGCCGAGTTCACGGTCGAAGCCGGAGGAGGTGGTGTGGGCCACCCCGAGGCCGAAGGTCCGGAAGGCGGAAGACCCTGGGCCAAGTCGGGGGCAAAGGAGACACTGATCTTCCCCACGGAAAGTGGACAGCGAGTGAGCGGATGTCCAGTTTGTGCGTCCGCACGAACTCGTCTGGGGTCCTGTACTCCAGGGTCGAGTGCCGCCGGACGCGGTTGTAATTCATCTCGATGGACTCGAAGATCGACGCCTTTGCCTCGTCCCGAGTGGTGCACCTCGCGTAGTGGATCAACTCCACTTTGAACGAGCCGTCAGTCCCCCCGATCTGGGAGTGCGTTGTCGAGCGGTCGGATCGCTTCTGTTTCGCCGGCGTAGTCAGTGTCACCGGTGGCGTGCGACGGCCCTTGTGCAGGATTTCGAACGCGCGGAGTCGCGTCAGCCGGGTGGTCATCAACACTCTCCGGATGCAGCCCTGGCCGAGACCAAACCCGAGTACTCCAAGTTGCTCGAACTGCACTCCTTCGCAGGCCTGACCGGGGACGAAGCGGCCGCCGCCCTCGGCGTCGCCCCGGCGTCGGCCGACCGCATGACGCGGTGCGTGAAGGCGTGGCTGGCCGTCGAGATGAGCCTGTGACGGCCGACATGTGGTGGTGTGGCCTGAAAGCTAAAGAAACGCCCCAGGTCGGCCCGGTCGGTTCGAAGGCGTGAACTCACCCGGTGACCGCAATCCGCACCGGCGTCAACGCCGGCCGCACCCACGTCACCGCCAACACCGTCCGCCGAACGGCGGCGGTGAACGCCTTGCTGTTCAATACGTGGCGGACGGCCCGCACGTCGGCGTCGGACATCACGGCGGGGATGCGGAACGTCAGGTGCCACTCGTCGAGCAGGACGGTCTTCGGCATGAGCGCGTCTCGGGGAGTGGGTGAGAAAGCGAAGGGGATCGTGTCCTCGTCCGCACGGGCTGACGCACCGGGGTGGTGCGCGACCGGCCGGACGATTCGCGTTCCCCACCGCTCTGACTTCAGCGGGCGGGCAGCCAGCCGCCCTTCCGCAGGCCGCCCGTCAGTTGGGCGACAGCGGCGGTGACGGCCGCCCCCAGCCCGCTCACCGCCGCGGCCTGGGCCGGCGGGCAGAAGCGGTCGACGAGCAGGGCGGTCAGCCCGACGGCCAGGCCGACGCCGAGCGTCACCAGGGCGATCCGCTTGAGCGGCAGCACGGCGGTGAGCATGCGGGCGGTCAGCGTGACCGCCTGCACCGCAGCCGTCGCCCGGTCGAGGGCGGCGTCCTTCCACTGCGTCAGCTTCG
>JANNQE010000611.1:0-6845 GCA_031441625.1 Planctomycetia bacterium | reverse complement strand
CGACCACCGCCAGCGCCACCCGCCTCTGGCGCTCGCTGTGCACGCGGCGAACCCAATTCCTACACTACACTCCACCCACCCCCCGCCCTTCGCACCTCGCAGGTCCGCCATGCCGCTCGTGCCGACCATCGCCATCGGGCTGGCCCTCGTCGGCTCCGCCCCCGCCGACGCGCCGCCGAAAGACGCCCTACCGCTGACCGGCCTCGCCCCGGCCAAGCTGTTCCCCGACCTGTGCAAGTACCAGTACCGCGTGACCACGCAGTCGGCCGACTGCCAGAAGCTCTGCGACCAGGCACTCGGCTTCTACTACAGCTACGTCTGGATCGAGGCGGCGCGGTCGTTCGAGACGGCCCTGCGGCACGACCCGGACTGCGCGATGGCGTGGCTCGGCCTGCACAAGAGCTTCGAGAAGTGGAGCGGCGGGACGAAGGTGCCGTCCGGCAACCCGCTGCTGGCCGTCGTCGGCGGCGGGCCGCCGCTGCCGGACCGATTCACCAAAGCGCCACGGGATTACGCGCTGGAACGGGCGAAGGCGCTCATGCCCAAGGCCAGTCATCGGGAACAACTGCTCATCACCGCCAAGCTGCAAGAGAAGGGCAACTGGCCTGACGTGAAGCCGGAAGACCGCAAGAAGAAGGCGGCCGACACGCTGAACGAACTGATCGCCCTGTACGAGGACGACGAAGAGGGGTGGTACGCGCGGGCCCAAGTGGCTGAGGGGTCGAACGCCGGCGTGCCGTTCTACAAGGCACTGTTGAAGGTGAACCCCATCCACCCCGGCGCGAACCACGAGCTGGTCCACCACTACGAGAACATCCGCCGCCCGGCGCTCGGCTGGCCGCACGCCGAGAAGTACATGGCCAGCTCGCCCGGCATCCCGCACGCCTTCCACATGCAAGCCCACCTGGCCATGCGGATCGGCAAGTGGACGTACACCTCCGACTGGAGCACGAAGGCGTACCAGATGGAGAAGGCGTACCACCAGTTCCAGGACGTGAAGCCGAAGGACGATCACCAGTTCAGCCACCACATGGAAACGCTCACCCGCGGGCTGGTGCACGACGGGCGGTTCGCCGAGGCGACCGACGTGCGGAAGGACGCCGTCGGCTACGGGTACAAGTTCACCCCGCAGTGGTTCGGCATGTTCGTGGCGCAAAAGAACTGGGACGAGACCGGCAAGATGATCGACGCGATGCGGAAGGGCGACAAGCTGACGGCGGCGTACTACTCGGCGGTGGTGGCACTGGAAAAGGGCGACACCAGGCGGGCTCAGGCCGAGGTGGACGTGCTGCGGCAGGCGTCCGCGACCAAGAAGGAGAGCGGCGCGGCGGCGTACCGCCTGTGGGAGGTGCAGGGGCGGCTGGAGTGCCAGACGGGCAACGGCGAGGCCGGCATGAAGCTGTTCAAGCGGATCATCGATAAGACGAAGGACGACTTCGGGCACCACGCGTGGGGGAACGGGGCGTACTACATGGAGCAGTGGGGCATCGGCGCGCTGGAAGCGGGCATGGCTGACCAGGCCGAGGAGGCGTTCCTGGAAGCGCTGGCTCACGACGCCGGCAGCGTGCGGGGTGCCCTCGGCCTGTGGGCGCTGTGCGACCGCCTCGGGCGCACCGACGAAGCCGAGCGGTACATGAAGGTGGCCAAGCGGTGTTGGGCGAAGGCGGCCCCGGCCGACTTCGACAACCTGAAAGCGGACATGGCCACCCGCGCCCAGCACGTGCCGACCACGGCGACCACCTCCGGCGGCGAGCGATAGCCGGTCTGAAGGATCAACAAATCGGGACACGGATGAAGAGGATGAAAGCACGGATAGAGAGGATCTGAAGAATACAATCTGTGTTCTGATCCTCCCCGTCCGTGCTTTCATCCTCTTCATCCGTGTCCTTCTCTTCTAACCCCCACGTTCCATCATGCCGACGCTCGCCGAGCGGTACACCGCCGCGTTCCCCGGTTCCCGCGCCCGCTTCGCCCAGGCCCGCGAGCTGTTCCCGTGCGGGGTGACGCACGACACCCGCATGATGGACCCGTTCCCGGTCTACGTGTCGCACGCCCTCGGCAGCAAGAAGTGGAGCGTGGACGGGCAGGAGTTGATCGACTACTTCGTCGGCCACGGGTCGCACATCCTGGGGCACAGCGCCCCCGACGTGGTGGCGGCGGTGCAAGCACAGATGGCAAAGGGCACGCACCCCGGCTCGTGCCACGACGGCGAAATCGAGTGGGGCCAACTGGTGCGGAAGTTGGTGCCGAGCGCCGAACGGGTGCGGTTCGTCGGCAGCGGGACCGAAGCGACCATGATGGCCCTGCGGCTGTCGCGGCTGCACACGGGCAAGCCGAAGTTCCTGAAATTTCAGGGCCATTTCCACGGCTGGCACGACTCCGTGACGGTGAGCAGCGACCCGCCTTACGACGCCCCCGGCGTGCCCGGCGTGCCCGACGCGGTGAGCGACCTCTGCGTCGCCATTCCGCCGAATGATCTGAACAAGGTCGAAGACACGCTGAAACGCGACGAGCAAATCGGGGCGGTGATCCTGGAGCCGACCGGCGGGCACTGGGGCGGGGTGCCCATCCGTGGGGAGTTCCTGAAAGGGTTGCGAGAGATCACATCCCGCCTGAACCGCGTGCTGATCTTCGACGAGGTGATTACCGGCTTCCGCATCTCGCCCGGTGGCGCGCAGTCGTACTACGGCTTGACGCCCGACCTGACCGCGATGGCGAAGATCCTCGCGGGTGGGCTGCCCGGCGGGTGCCTGGCGGGGCGGGCCGACATCCTCGCGTTCATCGAGCCGCGACCGGGCAAGCCGAAGATGAAGCACCCCGGCACGTACAACGCCAACCCGCTGTCGGCGTCGGCCGGGATTGCCACGCTCAAGCGCATCGCCGCCGGCGGGGTGTGCGAAGCGGCGAACACATCGGCCCGCACCTTGCGGAACGAGCTGAACCGCATGTTCGCCGCGACCGGCTTCCACTGGGCTGCCTACGGCGACTTCAGCATGGTGCGGGTGATCCCCGGTGCCACTGCCCCGGCCGACGCCGGCGACCACGACGGGTTCATCCCGTTCAACAACGACGTGAACGTGCTCGACGGGCCGAAGAACACGAAGCAGGTGATGGCCATGCGGCAGGGGATGCTGCTCAACGGCGTGGACTGGTGGGGCTTCGCCGGCATGACCAGTTGCGAACACACCGCGAGCGACGTAACGACGACGGTGAACGCGATGCACGCCACGCTGTCGGACATGACCGCCGAGGGGCTGGCGTGAACAGCGAGCAGAAGGGCGAACGCCTCCGCGGACGGGCGTGGTGGCTCGGGGCGGTCCTCGGCTTCACCGTCGCCGCGTTCCTCTTCTGCACGTTCCCGTGCTTCGAACCGTTCTATGCGAGCGTGTTGCCCGACCTGTGGTCGCAGCGAGACCCATCTGTCAGCCGCTTCAACCCGCCACCCAAACCGTTCGATCAGGCGAAGTGGCAGCGCGGGTACGCCACCGATCGCATGGCGATGGCGAAGTGGCTGGCGAGCAGCGGTACGCTGGTCGGCCTCACTCGGGACCAAGCAACGGCGATGCTCGGGCCGCCGGACTCCGAGTTCGACCACCAAGGGATTACGCTGCTCACTTGGACACTGGGCCGACTCGATGACAACTCACTGTTCGACAGCCGTGGCCGCTTCACCCTTCACATCGACGGCACCGGCACGGTTGTCAAAGCGGAAGTGTTCTTCGACGACTGACTCGCGGTACAATTCCGGCATCCCGCGAGGAGCGAATCATGACACTTGACGAAGTGAGGGAGAAGATCGCCGAAGCGAGAACCGAACTCCAACGGCTCCAGGAGTTGGAGTGGGAGATGACGGGCGTGTGGTTCATCCGCGGGTTCGGACCGATTGGCACTTTCGCCGGTGACCCGGCGGCGGATGAAGCGTACCGCCTGGGGAAAGAGTGGCGTGACGAGGTGAACCGCTTGTCGCTCCAAGAATTCGACCGAGAAGAGGCGGCGGAGGTTGGGCACACGGATTCGACACTCGTCACAGCCGTCTGCAACGAGCACATCCCATCAGAATCACCGCCGATGAACTGAATCACGTTGACCACCCGGCCGGCCTGAAGGGCCGGGTTCTGTCAGCCCAGGTCGGAGCGAGCCGAAGGCGAGCGGAGGCCTGGGACCGATGCCGCGCTTTCACACCGCCCTGAAGGGGCGGATTCACACGCCCGAACCCGCCCCTTCAGGGCGGCTCCCGTTTCGCAATCGTACCCAGGGCTGCGCCCTGGGCTGACAGAAGCCGGCCCTTCAGGCCGGTAGACCGGCTCACCTCTTCATCGCCTCGCGGAACAGCCCGCTCAGGCTGCGGTCTTTCGGCGGGGTGAGTTGTGCATCCGCAGGCGGCGGGGTGGTCGGGAGGTCGGAGGTCGGGCCGAAGATCATGTCTCGCAGGTTTGCCGGCTGGTTCGTTCGCGGGGACGCGACCACTCCCTTCGTCACTGCCGCGCGTGCCGCTGCGAAGACGTCCGTTTCCGTCATCTCCTCGTACTTCACCACCGCCACGTCGTCCTTCTCCTTCTCCTTCGGGGCGGGCTTCTCCGGCGGTTCCTCCGCCTTCGGCGGCTGGCAGGTGTTCAGGCACTTCTCGAGCGCCAGCAGCGCCGTCATCCGCACCCGCTCGGACTCCTCGGCCAGGTTGCCGTCCTTGTCCGACATGTTCACCACCACCGTCAGCGCCTTCATCACCTTCGGCGTGCAGCAGCACCCGCTCAGCAGCGCCTTCGCCGCGGCCCACCGCACGCACTCGCTCCGCTCCGCCCGCAGCGCGTTCAGGATCGCCGCTTCCGCCTCCGGGTAGCGGCGGCAGTCCTGCTTGCTCAGGAACTCCAGGTCGGCAATCTTGGCTTTGGCTTCGGCACCGTCGGCCGCGATCTTGGCGGCGGCGCCGCCGGCGGAGTCGGCCGGCAACTTCTGCTTGGCCGGGTCGTTCGCCCCCACCGGCTTGAGGATGCCGCCGGTCAGCGCTTCGGCCGGCTTCAGCAGGCTGTTGACCATCTGGCCGAGGGGCGACTTGGCGAAGTTGGCCAGCCGCTGGGCGCGCTGCTCGGGCGACCGGCGAACGCGGCCGAACAGCCCGGTGCGCGGGGCGGGTGCGGCGGCGGCCGGCGCCTGGGCGGCCACGGCGGTGGCGGTCGGGTCCGCCGGCGTTGCCGGCGGCGTTGCCGGCGGCGCGACCGCGCACCCGCTGGCCAGCAGTACCAGCAACACGGCGACGGCGGTGACGGCCCGACGCATCGGCACGAACCTCCGGTTCCACATCACCGTTTTCGGCCGT
This sequence comes from Planctomycetia bacterium, assembly GCA_031441625.1. Lineage (GTDB taxonomy): Bacteria > Planctomycetota > Planctomycetia > Gemmatales > Gemmataceae > JALHQU01. Next base: position 1,531 of record JANNQE010000611.1, on the reverse strand, counting down.
TCCGTCGCAGTCGCTCCACCGAATCGGCACATTCGGCAAAGTCTTCCCCACTTGCCCGCCGATACGGGAACGAGATGACAAGCAACACCGACCACCCGCCGACGCCACGCCGAGCCGCCCGATGGGTGGTGCTGGCCGCGTTGGTCGCCGTGGTCGGGTGTCAAACGCCGCCGTCGGCCGAGCTGTTCCGCGGGCAAGCGCCGACGCACGACCCGTTCCCGGCGCTCGTCATTCCGCTCGCGGAGGATGAGCCGGTCGAGACGGCAGTGGGCATCTCGTTCGTGGCGAGCACTCCACCTGCACCGACAGAGCCGCAGACGATTCTGCCGTCGGTGTTCGACCCGCCCACGGACGAACCGCCGACGAAATCATCTGTTCCCGCCACGCCGCCCGAGCAGTTGCCGCCGCTCGCGCTGCCGCCTGTCACCATCGAACCGCCGACACCAACCGTCACGCAGCCGGTCGACTACCGCCGCATCCCGGCGGGCGAGTTGCGACCGTTCACCCGCGTCGTGTCGAACGGGTGTGCGACGTGCGGGGGGAAGGGCGGCGGGTGCAACCAGTGCGAACCGATGCCGCAAGCGGGGTTCGCCTCGCGGGTGGTCGGCCTGCTGTACGAATCGCTCTGCTGCCCCGACCCGTGCTACCACCCGAAGTGGATGCCGCTCGCCGACTCGGCCTTCTTCACCGACAGCGCGCGGCCGGTCAGCCACACGCGGTTGCGGTGGGAGTACGGGCACGAGGCGCGACTGATGGACCGGGCGGAATACTTCTGGGCACGCTCGGACGGCAACGGCAAAGGTCTGCGGCCGAACGGCGCGCCGGGCATCCCGCGGCTCGACTACCACGAGATCAGCCAGTACACGGAGACGGCGGCCGGGCCGGGGTTCAGCGCGTTCGTCACCACCCCGTACCGCTCGATGAACCCGACGTTCAGCGACCCGCCGAGTTCGGCCGGGTTCGGCGACATCACCCTGGGCACGAAGAGCGTGCTGTTCGACAGCGAACTGTTCCTGCTCACGTTGCAGATGAAGACGACGCTGCCGGTCGGCCAGCCGGCGAAAGGGCTGGGCACCGGGCACGTGAGCCTGGAGCCGTCGCTGTTGTTCGGCTTACGCACCAGCCCGAACAGCTACCTCCAGGGGCAGGTCGCCGAGTGGATCCCGCTCGGCGGCGACCCGACGTACTCCGGCGCGCTGCTGCACTACCACCTGGCCTACAACCACACCCTGTGGCAGCCGATCCAGGCGGTGCAACTGGTGGGCACGTTCGAGGTCCACGGGTGGTCGTTCCAGGACGGGGGGTACACCCACCCGGACGGCACCTTCCGCCCGGCGAGCGGGTTCACGCAGGTGCAAATGGGGCCGGGCGTGCGGCTGTTCTTCTGCGACAAGTACGACTTCGGGGTGGGCACCAACTTCGGCGTGAGCGGGCTGAACAGCGTGCAAGACACGTATCGGTTTGAAATGCGGGTGCGGTTTTAGTCCTTAGGGTGGCCCGCTCTCGCCGAGAGCGGGATCCTGATTCCCGC
>JANNQE010000610.1:0-1692 GCA_031441625.1 Planctomycetia bacterium | reverse complement strand
AGAGGATGAAGGCAGGGATGCCGAGGATCAGAACAAATCAACCTCTACTCTGATCCTCTTGATCCCTGCCTTCATCCTCTTCATCCGTGTCCCTCCTGTTGAACGGTCACCACTACCGCGCCACCTTTACCAGCGCGAACCGCACCACGCCGCCGTTGCGGGTGTACCCGCGGCGGACTTCCTCCACCACCGACCCGTTCGGGCCGCCGCTCACCACCTCCACCACCTCCATCAACTCCGGGTCGAAGGCCCGCCCCGCCGTCGGGATCGCCACCAGCCCGGCCGCTTCGAGCGTCTTCTCCACCCGCCGCAGGCTTATCGTGTACCCGTCGGCCACGCCCGTGAGCAGCGCGGTGAGTTTGGCCGTCGCCTCGGCGGCCGTCGTGGTGCGTTGGTCGTCGGCCGTCACCGCCTCGCGTGCCCACTCGCCCAACGCCCCCGATCCGCCGCCGAACAGCTTCCCCAGGAATCCCGGCTTCGCCGCCGCAGGCGGTTCTGGCAGCGACGGGGCCGACAGCATCGCCAACTGCGGCCCCAGCCCGCCGCGAACCGATTCGATCTGCCGATGGGCGGTGGCCAGGGCATCGGCGATTTCGATCAGCCCTTTCACAAGCGGGGCTGACGCATCTTGCGCCACTGGCTTCGGGGCGACGGCCGACAGTTTGGCCAACTCGGTCGCCTGTTCGGTGGCCGCACGGGTGGCCTTCGTCTGTAAATTCACGTCGTGCCGCAGCGCAGTGAACTGGGCCACGACTGTGGACAAATCGAACACCGCCGGCGGGGTGTCCGGGGCCGGCGGGGGGGTGAGCAACCCTTCTAGATGACTGCGGAAGTCGGTCAGAATCGCGTCGATGCGGTCGGCCGTCAGGAACCCGACGGGGCGGGGATGGCCGCCGCCGTCAGTTGGTCCAGGCTCGGCCGCGGGCGGGGCGTCGTGCATTCGGCCTCCTCGATGATCCCTTCAATGGTGTGCTCGCCGCCCTGCTCGAACAGCTTGTACGTCACCCGCGCGTCGAGCGTCCGGACTTTCTCGTAGGCCGCCCGCACCGCCGCGAACTTCTCCGGGTGCTGCTCCGGCGGGAACCTGAGTGTCAGTTCCAGATACCGCTTGCGGACGGCCGCGTCGTCGGCGTCCGGCGGCAGGTCGAGCGTGGTGTACGGGTCGGTCATGGGTCGTTTTCGGGTGTAAAGACGATCTCACGCAGAGCCGCGGAGTCGCAGAGAAAACAGAACGGACGGTGAGTCAAGACAAATCACCTGATGCCTCCTGTTCTCTCTGCGTCTTTGCGGCTCTGCGTGAGGTCTCGTATCTTCCGTTCTTGAATCTCCTCAGCAAACAACTCCCGGATCTTCTTCCGCGCGAACACCTCGAACACCCACGGCGCGACGCGGTTGACGAGCACCAGCAGCTTGCCGTTCAGCGTGAGCGTCAGTTCCGCTTTGTCGGCGGCGATGGCCTTCAGCATGGCATCGGCCACCCGCTCCGGCGTCATCCCCCGCTGGTGCTCGAGCGTGATCCGCGCCGACCGCTCGAGCATGTTCTGTGCGAAGTTCGTCCGCGTCAGGCCGGGGTTCACCACCAGCACCCCCACGCCCTCCTTGCTCAACTCCGCCCGGATGGCGTCGCTCAACCCCTGGATGGCGAACTTGCTGGCCGAGTACAGCGACCGCGCCGGATACCCCCGCCGGCCA
>JANNQE010000609.1:0-5216 GCA_031441625.1 Planctomycetia bacterium | reverse complement strand
GACGGTGAACGAGCAAGTCGATGCGCTGCAACTGCTCGGCGTGTCGCCGATGCACCGGCTGGTCGGCCCGCGGGTGTTAGCATCTATTCTTGCGGTGCCGCTCTTGCATGTGGTGGTTTCGGGGTTGGCCATCGGCAGCGGGTACGCGGCGGAGGCGGTCGGCGGGAGCATGGACTGGGTGAAGTATCATACTCTCGTGTTGCAGGAATTGCGGTTGAACGAGGTGCTACCGGCCGGGCTGAAAACGGTCGCGTTCGGCGGGCTGATCGGGGCGACCGGGTGCTTCGTCGGGCTGAGTGCCCGCGGCGGATCGGAAGGCGTCGGCCGGGCCGCGACGAACAGCGTAGTGGCTTGTACGCTGCTCGTGTTGCTGGCGGATGTGCTGCTGGTCGGGCTGATACAGGTGGTGTTGTAATCACACCGTCTCGATTCTCGCCCCGGTGTTGTTCGCCGCGGTCACGGTCACTTCGGTTGCACTGGAAAACCTCGCCCGTGCTTTTGACGCCATCCGCTCCGCTTCGTCCGCATCGCGGCACATGGCGAACACCGTGGGTCCCCAGCTCGACTGCCCCACGCCGACCGCCCCCATCTCCATCAACTCGTCGATCACGCACGCCACCTCTGCCCCGGCATACGGCCCGCCCTGGTCGTCGTGGAACGGCTCCCCCGCCAGCCGGTTGAAGTCGGAGATCGAGAGGGCGAAGGTGTCGAAGTCGGCATCCCGCACCGCGGGGACGACGGTGTCGTAGGCCAGTGTGCGAAGCCGGTCGGTCAGTGACAACGCCTTGTCCGCAGGCCGGGTGCGGGCGAACGCCGTCCGCTCTCGGTCGCCGAACCATTCCGGCGGAGACGGCGGACGCACAAGGACGACACGCCACCACTCGGGGAAATAGAATCGCATCCCGAGACGTGGCAGTGTCTCGTCCGGTTCTTTGCCCTCGTCGAGGATCAGCCCGCCTTCTCGAAATCCCATCACGCCGATAGCCGATCTCCGACCTCGCTCCACACGAGTGGCAAGTCTCCATACTGCGTCTTCCGAACTGTCTTGCTGCCACTCGGTTGAAAAACGCGCTGCGGCTAAAGACATCCCGAGAGCAGTACCCACCCCGAGACCAACGTGTTCAGGAGGGCCGTTGGAATCAATTCTCCAGCCGGGGTAGCCTGTGAATCGCACCAAGTCAAGAAAGGTTCTCGTTCGCTCGGCAAGTGAACCTACCGCTTTGTCATGGTGGGTCCGTCCGGTTACTACCGTTACGCACGGGTTGTCGATCATCAACCCCAGGCCACCGAACTTGCGGATCGGGCGGCCGTCGCGGTCGTGCGTGAGGCCGTCCACCGGCACATGAAACAGACCGAAGTGCAACCGGCACGGGGCGACCACGCGAACGCTCATCGCTCCTCCCGATACTTTGCCCACTCGCCTTCGAGCATCTGCATCGCGTCCTGTTCGGCGTCACCGCCGGTCTTGTCCACGATCACCCGCAGCCTCTTGAACTCGGCGGCGATGTCGGATGCCGGCAGCAGGTGAAACCGCGTGGCCAGGATCGCCGCTTCGATGACGGCGTGCTTCGCCCGGTTGAACCCGCCCCACTCCCGGAGTGAATGCCTGTGAACCACTTTGGCGGAGATGTGAACCCGCTCGCGGGTGGCGTCGAGGTCAGTCACGCGGAACTCGAACGCCCGAGTCGCATCCTTCAACACGAATCCGGCGACGGCCGTCGCCGGGTTCGTCGGCGGCACTTCCCGCAGCTTGCCCACCGCGGCATATGCGATCAGCCGGGCGTCGTCGGTGACGTGGAACACCCCTTCACCGTGCCGCTTCAGATTTTGAAAGGTGTTCGACGTGGGGAAGGGGCGGAGCAGGAGCGAATCGAAGTCGCCGAACACCGTCGGCCCCATCGGCGCGAGGTGCGGGTAGCCGGCGGCGTCGGTGGTGGTGACGAGCCCTTCGAGGATCATGTCGGCTCAATCCTTGACACAACGGAAGCCGGTGTGGCTGGCCCCGCTGTCTTCCGGGTTCTTGTCGCGGGCGGCGGGCAGGTAGCGCCGGCAGTACAGGTGGTCGCACAGGTACGACCCGCCGCGGCGGACCCGCTGCGGCTGGCCGCCGTCCGGCTCGCCGGTGGCCGGGCCGGTCGGGTTGTCCTTCGGGCTGTCGCGGTAGTAGCCCGAGTCGTACCAGTCGTCGCACCACTCCCACACGTTGCCGCTCATGTCGTACAGCCCGAACCCGTTCGCCGGGAAGCTCCGCACCGGGGCCGTGCCGACGAACCCGTCGGTCCCGCTGTCCTCGTGCGGGAACGTGCCCTGGAAGGTGTTCGCCCTGAACACCCCGCCGTCGCCCTGCTTCGCGCTGCCCCAACAATACTCCTGCTTTTCCAGCCCGCCGCGGGCGGCGTACTCCCACTCGGCTTCGGTCGGCAACCGCTTGCCCGCCCACTTCGCATATGCGGCGGCATCCTCCCACGCGATGTGAACGGCCGGGTGGGTCATCTTGCCGGCGAGGTCGCTGCCGGGGCCAGTCGGGCGTTTCCAGCACGCGCCTTCGGTGTACTTCCACCACGGCGGGTATGGCGCGCCCCACGTCCGCGGGTCGGTCGAACACTCCACCGGGAAGTAGGTGGCACTGCCCGGCTTAAGTGCCTTCGGGTCGGCACCGGGGTACTTGGCCGGGTCGGGCTGCCGTTCGGCGACGGTGGTGTACCCGGTCGCCTTCACGAACCGGGCGAACTGGGCGTTCGTCACTTCGGTCACGTCCATCTTGAAGGAGCGGAGGGTGACAACGTGTGCCGGCTGCTCGTTCGCCGGCCCGTCGTCGCTGCCCATCACGAACGTGCCGCCCGGAATGTCCGCCATCGGCGGCTCGGTGGCATCGGTATTGGCCAGTGGGTCGAACGGCCCCGGCTTGAACGACAGCAAGACCAGGAGCGCCACCAGCCCGACCACCAGCCCCCCGCCGACGAACGGCACGAACGACAGCACGGACTTTTTCGATGGCCCGGCGGTGCGACTCATGGCGGAATTCCGAGAGGTGGTGCGATCTTAGGCGGGGCGATATCGGATACAACACCTGTCCCGCTCCGGAGGATCGCCGTGCGTGCCACCCTTGCCGTCGTCGTGTCGCTCGTTGGGCTTTCCGTCTTCGCCCAGGACAAGAAGCCCGATCCGATCTTGATCGCGAAGCCGGATGCGTTCAAGACGCTCGTGAACCCGAACTGCTCGCACTGCGTGGACGAAGCCAAGCGTCGCAAGGACGACCTGAAGGACTCCGACCCGGTGCTCTGCTGGACCCGCGGCTACTCCGAAGGCGGCGCGATCCCCCTGCGGTTCTTCCTGAACACGTATCGCGTCATCTCCGACAGCTACGGGGTGTTCGTGTACGACCCCGACGCCGGGTACGCCCGCGGGTTCGCCCCCAGCTACCACTTCGAGTTCCACGGCTGGCGGAACGGCGTGATGGTGATGAAGGACAAGACCGACGACACCATTTATTCGTGCCTGAGCGGGCTGGCCGTCGAGGGCAAACGGAAGGGCGAACGGCTGACGTCGATCCCGACCATCGTCAGCACATGGGGCGAGGTGATGAAGCGGAACCCGAACGCGGTGGCGTACCACATGTTCGAGAAGTACACGCCGACCAAGCTGCCGGGGCCAGCGAACGACGACTCGGTGAAGAGCCGGCCCGCGAAGGTCGATGACCGGTTGAAAGCGGACGAGCTGGTGCTGGGCGTGCGCGTCGGGAACAAGGCTGGCGCGTACCCGCTCCGGAACCATTCGCCAGGCGTTTCCGCGGTGCAGGAGTTGAATGGGGAGAAATTCGTCATCCTCCAGTACGGCCACGGCGGCACGCTCGCCGCGTACAAGGCCGTGGCGTCTCAACCCCGAAAGTGGAAGGGTCCGAACCCGGACAAGAGTGGCGTCTCCCCACCTGACGCGGGCCAGCCCCTGCCCGACGGCAAGGAGGTGCCAGCGGTCGAGATCGCGGAGTTCCGAGACTCCCTGGTGGGCGTTCTCACCGGCCCGACGGACCGGCCGACCACTTGGCGGGTCGATGGGCGGGCGAGCGAAGGTCCTCTGAAGGGCTGGACACTCGAACCGCTCGACTGCGTGGTCTGCAAGTGGGTGGCGTGGAGTGCCGAGTACCCGGACACGGAAGTGAACGGCGAGAAGAAAGCCGAGAAGGACCCCGCACCGGTCGCCGTGAAAGAGAAGCCCATCGCCGGCACCGCCGAGTTCCTGCGGCTGCTGCCCAAGCCGTTCGGCGTGGTGAAGGCCGTCGACGCGAAGGCCCGCACCGTGAGCCTGCTGCTCGACGGCGAGAAGACGGCGAAGGTGTGGCCGGTCGAACCCGACGCCGAGGTGTGGGTGAACGGCACCTGGGGCCGGCTGGATCAGTTCAAACCCGACGACAAGGTGTGGGTGTGGTTGAAGCTGAACCGCAGCAAGCAGCCGATTGCTGTGGCGATGATCGCGGACGAGATTAGCACCGACTTCCTTCGTTTCGATCCGGCCAACAAGAAAGCCCCACCGCCGAAGTTCACCGCCGAACAGATTGCGCCGAAACAAGTGGCACAGCGTGAGCACCTCCGCAAGCTGTGGGGCGAGGGCGGGTTGCCCGGCACGCTCACGTTCCATCACGTCTTCAGCGGCGAGTTGGAAGTCATGCTCGATCACGAGGCGATGCGGTGGGGGAGGAGTTTGAAGGAAGGCGACAAAGTGGAACTGACCGCCGACCCGCCCATCAAGGCGGTGGTCAAGAGCGTGGCCCCGTGGCGAGAGCGCACCACCCTGCGGCTGGTGGTGGGCGAGTTGGAGTCGTCGGAGTTGAAGATGGGTCAGCGGATCGGCGTGAAGATGAAGCCGCCCGCGAAGGAGGTGGACGAGTCGCCGTACCCGCCCGACCTCGGACGCAAGCGGACGAACGACGAGCGGGTGGAGTGGTTCCTGGCCAGCATATACTGCGTGTGCGGGGTGAGCAAAGACACCTGCACCGGGCACTTCTACACGCTCGCCAGTTGCAACCCGAACGGGTGCGGGGCACCCGATGCCACCCGCGACGAAATCCGCGAACTGATCGGGAAGGGGAAGGCCGACAAGGACATCTGGGATACGCTGCTGAAGGACCGCGGCCCGATGATGGCGCGACCGCACTTGAAACCGTGATCTGGTTCCCCTCTCCCCTTGAGGGAGAGGGGCTAGGGGTGACGGGTAGTCCC
>JANNQE010000608.1:0-2080 GCA_031441625.1 Planctomycetia bacterium | reverse complement strand
CAGCCCCTCTCCCCTGGGGGGAGAGGGGGGCAAAAGCCCCTTCCGCCTGCCCATCGACCGCTCGTTCACCGTGCCGGGGCACGGCACGGTAGTCACCGGGTCAATCGTCGGCGGCGGGGTGAAGGTGGGTGAGGAACTGGACTGGCACAAGGGCGACGGCACGGTGGAAACGATCCGCGTGCGGAGCCTGACCAGCCACGGCGCGCCCACAGACGAACTCCGCCGCGGGCAGCGGGGCGGCATCAACCTGGCCGGCGTGCCGCACGATTCGGTCCGCCGCGGGCAGGAGTTGGCCACCCCCGGCTACCTCTCCCCGAGCAAAGTGCTGACGGTGCGGCTGCACACGCTCGCCGCCCACCGCAAGGCGATCAAGCACCGCCTGCCGTGCCGCCTGCACGTGGGCACCGCCGAGGTGATGGCGACGGTGTCGCTGCTCGACGCCGACGCCATCGAACCCGGCCAGTGGGGCATGGCCCAACTGTTCCTCGACTCGCCCGTGACGGTCGTGTGGGGGCAGCCGTTCGTGCTGCGGGACTCGTCGGCCGAGCACACCATCGGCGGCGGGCAGGTGCTCCAACCGTGCGCGGTGAAGCTCCGCCGGCGGCACCTCGAACACCTGGAGCGGGTCGAACAACTGTGGGGCGACGACGCGGCGAAGCGGGCCGTGGCCGTGGCCTGGTTCGCCGGCTTCTCCGGCTTCCAGGCAAGCGACCTGACCCGCGACGCCGGCATTGCACCAGACCAGATTGAAGCGGTGGTGAGCGGGTTGCTCGCGTCCGGCACGGTCGCCGAACTGACCCTCCCGCCGAACCGCAAGCTGCTCGTTCACACCGACCGCGTCAACGAACTCGGCGAGCGGCTGCTGGCGGTGGTGGCGACGCTGCACGCCGAGTTCCCGCTGATGACCAACCACGAGCGGTCGAAGGCGCTCGCCCGGCTGGATTACGTCGGCGACGAGCCGCTGCTGAACGCCGTCGTCGACCGCCTCGTCAAGCAGAAGCACCTGGTCGGCGACGCCCGCCGCATCGCCCGCGCCGACTTCAAGCCGAAGCTGAGCGCCGCCCAGCGGAAGCTGAAAGACAAGATTGTGGACGACCACAAGAAGGCGGCGTTCCAACCGCCGGAGGCGTCGTCGTACCTGAGTCAGGTGCAGGGGAGCGGCAACGCCGTGGTGCTCCGCGACATCTTCGAGGTGGCGTGCGCCGAAGGCTTCCTGGTGCGGGTGACGGACGAGATCTATTTGCACGCCGACTCCGACGCCGACATGCGGACGCGGGTGACGGCCAAGCTGGCCGAGGTGCCGGGCCTGACCGTCGCCGACATCCGCGACCTGCTCGGCACCACCCGCAAGTACGCCGTCCCGCTGTGCGAGTTCCTGGACAAAACCGGACTCACCAAGCGAAACGGCGACCTGCGGGTGATGGCTTGAAGCCACGGACGGCCATAGTCATTTCAGTTCCCACGTTTCCCGGAGGGCGGCTCATGTGGCGGTTCGCACTGGCGGCGGCGGTCGTGGCGGCGGTCGGCGGGCTGGTGGTCGGGCAGGATGGAAAGGATCCCCCGCGGAAGCAGCCGACGGCGGCCGAGATGAAAGAAGCCAGCCGGAAGCAGGCCGAGGCGTACCTGAAGAAGTACCCCACGGAAGTGCCCGACCTGCTCGACCTGGCGGAGAAGTCGGGCGAGAAGGTGGCCGCCCTGCTCGCGGCGGCAAAGGTGAGCGACGACGACAAGCCGGCGGTGCGGGCGGCCAAGCGGGCGATGCTGGCGGAGATCAAGCGGCGGGAGCTCATCCAAACCCGGCTCGAGGCCGGGCAGTTCAGCGGCAGCGGTCAGTACCTGCAACTGACCGACACGTCGGTCGGGTTTTACCAGGCGGCCACGCTCATCTGGACCGACCCGGAGAAGCTGCTGCCGTTCGCCGAATCCATGGCGGCAGCGTTGCTCAGCGCCGAACTGTTCAACGCCCCGCGGGTGGAGCAGGGGATTGAGGAGCCGCAACTAGGCCCCCAACTGCAAGCCGCCCGGTATAAGGCCGAGGTGACGGTGTTGCAACTGCGGGAGCAGGTGAAGGCGAAGAAGA
>JANNQE010000607.1:0-9992 GCA_031441625.1 Planctomycetia bacterium | reverse complement strand
GTCTGGCGGCGGGGGTCGCCGGCCGGCGGCCGGCTCGCCCGCCCTACTGTTTGTGGTACCCGCTCCCTCGCGGTCGCGGCTCGTTACCGGATCACCTTGCGGCTGAACGCCACGATGAACAGGCCGAACAGCAGGGTGCCCATGATGCTCTCGATCATGACGGCCACGTTGATCCACCCCTTGGCGATCTCGCGGATGCCGCCCATGCCGGAGGTGAACACGCTCACGCTGTTCACGAACCCGATCATCAGGCGGTTGCCCAAGTCGGTCTTGTCGCCGTCGAACGGCGGCTTCTCGGCGTAGAAGGATTCGACGTTGCACGCATAGAGCACGGCGAACCCGAGGATGATGCACAGGGCCATCCGCACCGCCCGGCCGGGGTGCGTGCCGTACCCGCAGCCCACGTCCAGGAACAGCCAGTCGCAGAACCGCCGCACCTTGCCGAGCGGGTTCAACCAACTGGTCGCCTTCGTCCGCCGCTGGTTCACCTTGAAGCGGTAGAAGGCCCAGTCCTCGTGGTCGTACCGGTGCAGGTTCTGGTAGCTCTTCTTGAGCGTGCCGTACTCGTGCATGGCGTCGGCGTGCCGGCCCTCCCGCTCGCTCGCCAGCCGGCCGTCCAGTTGCTCGGGGTTCACCAGGATCCGCTCGGCCACCGCGTTCAAGAAGGCGAACCGCATGTCCGGCCCGCTCTCGATGGCTTCCAGGTAGCAGAAGTCGGGCAGCTTCGCCTTGCTCAGGTCGAGTGCCTTTTCGAACCGGCTGCCGTCGGCCGAGAACTTCTTCGGCACGCTCGACCCGCGGAACAGGAAGTCGCCGCGGAACGTGCTCTTGCTCAGCACGAACCCCTGCCCGCAGTGGACCGAGCGGAAGTCGGCCTCCTGCTTGAAGTCGCACCCCTTCACGTCCACCCAACAGAGTAGCTTGGCCTCCCAGAAGCTGGCCTTCCCCTCGAACGTGTTGTCCGAGAACGCCAGCTTGGCCTTCACCTCGACGAACGCCGCGTTGAACAGCCCCTTCACCGTCATCTTGCTGAAGGTGGGTTTGTTCAACACGCTGTGCCCGAGGTCGAACCCGGCGGCGAAGGTACACCCGCGGGTGACACTCAGCCGGTCGATGCTGCAATGGGTGAACGTCACGTTGGCGGCGAACGTCGCGCTTTCGAGTTCGGGCTGGATGAGCGTGCAGTTGCGGAACCGCACCGGCAGGTCGAACGGCCCCTTCAGCCGCAGCTTCCGCACGCGGGCGTTGCACACCTCCTTGCCGGCGCGGAGCAACTCCAGCACCTGCTGGGGCGTCAGCTCGGCCTTCGCCGCGGCGTGCTCTTCGCCCTGAACGTCCGGGGCGGCGAACGACTGCGGGTCATCCTGTTCGGTCACGGCAATCCCTCGACGGTGCTTCGGAGTGGTGTACGAACCGGGACAGGGCGAGGGAAAGACAGGTTCGGTAGGGTGGCCGACTCTCTCCGAGAGTCGGTTCCGATTCCCGCTCTCGGAGAGAGCGGGCCACCCTACCGAACCAGAAAGGGCAGCACCCGGCGCAACATCCTTTCGATCCACGGGTGGTAGTCGTGCAGCAGGATCACATCGCCCGGTCGCACGGCGGCGAGCAGCTCGTCGGCGCACTCGTCGGCGTCGGCGGCACTCCGCACCCGCCAGTCGCCGCTGTCGAGCGTCCAGCCCATCGGTGTCAGGCCGGCGAGCGTGCGGGCCACCCAGAGCGGGGGCGTCCACTTGCCCAGCGGCGGGCGGAACAGCGTGGGGGCGGTGCCGGTCGCGTCAGTGACAGCCCGTTGACACTCGCGCACTTCACGAACGGCCGAAGGGAAGTTCACCCAACTCGGCGGCGGGTGGTGGAAGGTGTGGTTGCCGAGCGTGTGCCCGGCGGCGTGAATGCGGCGGAGGACCTCGGCATTCGGCTTCACCCGCTTGCCGACGACGAAGAACGTGGCCGTGATGTCGAACTCGGCGAGAACGTCCAGCACCGCGGAAGTGTTCTCCGGGTGCGGGCCGTCGTCGAACGTCAGCCGGACGGCGTCGGCGGGTCGGGCCGGCCAGCGCGGGCGGCGGGCGAATCGGGGGGCGGGGAGAGTCATCCGCGGGGCGTGCGTTCCCATTGCTGCTTCTGTCTTCGACCGCCGAACACCGCCAGCATCAGCAAACGCACCACCACCGCACAAATGCGAACCGACGGCGGGCCGTGCGGGATCGCGGCGAACACGTAAACACATGCGGTGAGTGTGAGCAACACCGCCAGCGCTCCGAGCAGGACCGGCGAGTTGGTGAGCAGCGCGACCACCACCGCCACGACCAGCAGGTGAGCCAGCACCAGTGGTTTGCTGTTCAGGTAGCCGAACCGCCCGACGCCGAGCGCCGACCGCCACCGCCGGCGTTGCACCGCGAACGCGCCGCCGTCGGCCGGCGCTTCACACCGCACCTCGGCCCCCGGTGCGACCCGCACCCTCACGCGGTCGGCGGCGAGAATCGCGGCATACTCGGCGTCTTCGGTCGGGCCGAACCCGCCCCACGGGTGGCGTTCCAGCACGCCGCGGCGGAAGCCCATGCCCGTTCCGCGGAGGGGCACACGCCCGCCGACGGCATCCAGCCCGGCAGCGGTCGCGTTGTCGATGGTGCTGCCGACCGCCGCGACGTACCCGGACGGCGAGTCGGTGTTGGTGGACACGACGGCCGACTGCACTACGTCGGCGGTCCGCAGACGATCGCTCATCCGCCGCAGGAAGACGCGGTTGACCGTACAGTCGGCATCCAGCACGATGACTGCCTCGGCACCGGGCAGCGCCTGCGGCAGCCCGTAGGCGAGCGCGTAGCCTTTTCCGCGGCGGGTCGGGTCGGTGCGGATGACGCAATCAGCACCGTGAATCACGGCGACTTCCGCCGTGCGGTCGGTGCAGTTGTCGGCGACCACCAGAACGCGCAGGTGTGTGAAGGGGTAGTCGGCTGCGAACACGGACCGGAGGGTGGCCGGGAGTTGGTCGGCTTCGTCGTGCGCCGGGATGACGACGGTGAGGTGCAGCGGCTCGCCGGTCGGAACGCGTGTCCACCGACACCGGCCGAGTGCGAAGAGAACGACGTAGTACAGGCACGGGACGGCGGCCGAGGTGAGCAGCAGGATGCAAACGACCGCCGTCATGCCGAACCACCGCAGCAGGTGTGTCGGTGTTATCGGCAAAGGCGGCTCGCCGGGATTAATCGGAGGTACGCGGAGGACGCGGAAATACGCGGAACGACGCGGACGAAGTCAGATTGAATTCTGCTGGTTTCTGCGTTCCTCCGCGTTCGTTCGCTCCCTCCGCGTGCCGTTCTGTAGTGGGTTACGAGTACATATTCACCCCGTCGGCCAACTGGTTCGGCACGATCGGCCGCTCCTGCCAGTGGCCCTCTTCGAGCTGCTTCTGCACGAAGTCGCGGCGGACGAACTTGTACCGCTCCGTCACCACGCCGCCGTCCTCCACCTTGACGTACAGCCCTTCCATCAGGCCGGACGGGTCGGTCTGGCGGAGGGTCAGTTCAACATCAACACCCAGCGCCGCCGCCGAGGTGCCCAGCGCGGTCATTGCGGTCGGCGTGATGAAGTGTGATCTCGTCACCATCGCCCGCACCGCCGCCTCGCCCGGCCACTCGCCGGCGTACAGCACCTTCACCGGCACCACCGGCACGCCGCGCAGCAGCTCCGCCCGGCGGGGGGTGTCCAGGAACTCGCCCGTGGTCGTGTCGAGGATGTCGAACTCCATCCAGTAGTGCGGCAGGGCGTCGTAGAAGACGGTGTGCTTGGCGTACAGCCACTCGCCGTACACCACGTACCGATCCGTCAGCACGTCGAACAGGCGATCCGAAATCGTGTTCGCCCACTGCTTGAACAGGTTGAACTGCCGCTCGCGTGGCCCGCCGGTCAGGTAGTGCCCGCGGCTTTGCAGCAGGAACTCGCCGTCGGCCGAGAAGCTCATCCCGCTGTTCGCGCCGTCCATCTTCTCCTCGATGACGACGTGCCTGCCCTTGAGCGCGGCCATCGGCACGGCGTCCAGGTCTTCGTCCCCGGCTTGCAGCCGCGACCCGGCCAGGTGTTGCGTGCGGGGGTACTTGCGAATGGCGTTCATGGCGGTTTACCGGATGATTTCACCGCCGAGGGCACATGAGGGCACATGAGAAAAGAAGAGAGGATGCAGATGTCTCCACCCCACAACTCTCCTTTGTCTTCCTCTCGTGCCCTCTGCGCCCTCGGCGGTGAATCCTGTTGTTGTTCCCCCGTGACACCTCGAACATCCGTGCGGTTCGGCCCCTCTTGCCTGTGGCTCCAATCCCGGGGCCGCACGTTCGGAGGAACACCCGCCATGAACACTCTGGTCCGGCTGGCCGATCTCGGCCGGCTGCACGCCCGCACGGCGTACCCGCTCATCCCCAGTTACCACCCGCCCGACCCGGACACCGGCGACCTCGGCCCGGTCATGCCCAAGCCGGCCGGCGACGTGATCGCCACCGAACTGCTCGACGGCGTCACCTGCCGCGTGCTCCTGTTCGCCGACGGCTCGTACCTGATCGGCAACCCGCAACGGTGGCTGTACGCGAGCGGCGACGTGATCGGCGACGCCGCGATGGGGGTGGTGACCGCGGTCCGCCCGCTCGCCGACCGGCTGAGCGCGACCGCGAGCGTGGAACCGGACACGGCACTGGTGGTGTACGGCGAACTGTTCGGCGGGAAGACCCCCGCCGCCGCCCGCTACACCAGTCGCAAAGAGGTCGGCTACCGGACCACCGACGTGGCGAGTGTGAATCTGAGTGGGGACGCGGACGTGGCGTTTCTGAACGAGAAGGGGCTGACGGCGTTCGCCGGCGAGCATGTGCTGTCGCTCGTGCCCCGCGTCGCCCGCTTCCCCGCCCGCGACCTGCCGAACAAGCCGGACGGCGTGCTCACGCTCCTCGAAGAGGTGCTGTCGAGCAGCCGCTGCCGCCTGGACGCCGACGCGGAAGGCGACCCGGCCGGGCTGATCGTCCGCAGTCCGGATCGGAGCTGGATCGCGGCGCTGCGGTTCGACGACTACCGGCGGGCGAAGAAGCGGAAGAAGCGGTGATCTCGCTTCTGTCGGTGGTTGGTTTCAAGGACCAATCAAGCGGGACACGGATGAAGAGGATGAATGCAGGGATGAAGAAGATCAGCAGAAATCATGTTCTGTCGGATCCTCTTCATCCCTGCTTCTTCCGTGTCATCCGTGTCCCGATTTGTTGAGATCCCCCAACGCAGAAGCCTCCTCCGGAGTCTTCACCACGCTCCGCACCGTCTCCAGCGTCAGCGTGCCGCCGAACGCGGCGAACAATAACGGACTGAGCGGCCGGCCCACGACCCGCGCGGCGAACGCCTTCCGCAGCGCCCGCTCGTCGCCGGGCGGCAATTGAACACGAATCCCCTCGGCCTCCGCCAACCCCCACGCCAGCAGCCGCCGGCAGTCGGTCAGATACTGAACGTGCGTGTCGAAGTGCTCGCGGTAGAAGCCGAGCACCTCCTCGGGCACCTGGTCGCTGCCGAGCGCTTGCAGGTACGCATCGAGATCGGCCCACCCCTTCCACTCCGGGTGGGCGTCGATCATCTCGGCGGTGCGGGCGTAGTTGCACGTCACCGTCATCTTCAGGATGCGGAGGTAGTCGGGCGACTTCACCTTCGCGCGATAGGTCACCGCCGCCCCGTGCTCCACGGTCAGGACCACGCCTTCCTGATCGGTGCCTTTCAGCGCGGCCAGCAGGTCATCGATCCGCTCGGCCAGCGTGTGTCCCTTCACCGGCATGGCGTCCACGCAGGTGAAATCGTGCGCCGACGCGATCGCTTCCAACTCGGCGTGCGGCAGGTAGCGCACCCGCTCGCGGTCGAACGCGGCGAGCAGCACCAGGTCTTGCCGGTCGCCGTAGTCGGTGATGACCCGCGTTTCCGGGTGCAGGAACTCGAACATGAGCGACAGCCCGGCCAACGCGCCGTTCACCTCCATCAACCGCTGGTAACTGCTCGCCGCGATCCGCCGGGCTTCGCCGAGGAAGTCGAAGTGGCTCAGGCGGTCGGGGGCGTCTTCGTCTTGGGTGCCGATGTACCGTGCCCCTTCGATCACCCCGCGGGTGGTGAACCAGACCCGCCCGCCGTCCTCGAACCGCTGGATCAGCGTGCCGTCGAGCTTGCGGAGGAAATGGACCCGCCCGTCGGCCAGTTCGTCGGCAATGCCCCCCACGTCTGCCGCGGTCACGCACTTCTCGCCCAGGTTGTAAATCTTCAACAGCGGCAGCGACACCAGCCGGTACGGGTCGCGGCGGAAAACGATCCCCTTGGCGAACAGGTGGTGCGGCTCGGTCGGGCTGAACAGCCCCTTGCTCGCGTTCGCCAGCACGAGGTCGCCGCTGGTTCGCTTCACGAGCAGCGGGTCGGCGTCGATGCGGGCGAGCAACCCGGCCGGGTCGGCGCGGAGCAGGTCGAGCAGGCGATCGATGCGGAGTTCCATAGCGAACCCGTGCGCCCGCAGAGCACGCAGAAGGGACGCAGATGAAGCCAGGATCGGAGGCAGAGAAAGAACTGTCTTCGATCCTGATTTCATCTGCGTCTGTTCTGCGTGCTCTGCGGACCTGCCTGAAGTACGGCATAGAAAAACCCCACCGGACATCGGCTTGCGCCTTTGCTCGGTGGGGCCGGAACGAGAAGAGGCAGAATTCGAGAGAATGATGACAGCCGCGGGGGAAACTGTCAACGGCACTTCGGGAATTCGCACACACTGCGCAAAGCATGACGCTCGCAGCGGTTGCGACGGCACTCGCTTCGCCTTCCCGCGTCTGTATCATCCGGGCATGGCGGACAAACCTCGCAAGCCCTGGCTCGATTGGCTCGTGTACGTCGCCGTGCGGCTGACGGTGTGCGTGGTGCAGGCGATGCCCGACGGCGTGGCCCGCGGGTTTGCGGATGTGCTCGCGGCGGTGGCGCACCGCGTGGACAAGCGGCACCGCAACGTCGCCACCGAGAACCTGACGTTCGCTTTCCCCGACAAGGCCCCCGCCGAGATCACGCGGCTGGTGAAGGAGTGCTACCGCCACTTCGCCACGCTCGTGGTCGAGATCGCCGTGCTGCCGAAGAAGCTGCGGGTG
Organism: Planctomycetia bacterium; assembly: GCA_031441625.1. Classification (GTDB taxonomy): domain Bacteria; phylum Planctomycetota; class Planctomycetia; order Gemmatales; family Gemmataceae; genus JALHQU01. The sequence continues at coordinate 2,868 of JANNQE010000607.1, read as the reverse complement.
GAGAACTGGCGGCGGTACGCCTCGCTCGTCGGCGGTGAGAAGGTCTTGCCCGCGCTGCTCGAAGACCGCCCGGTGCTGATCGTGACGGCCCACTTCGGCAACTGGGAGATGGCCGGGTACGTGCTCGGACTGATCGGCTTCCGCACGTATGCCATCGCCCGCACCCTCGACAACCCGCACCTCGAACGCTTCTTCAAGCAGTTCCGCCAACGCACCGGGCAGACCATCCTCGACAAGAACACCGACTACGAGCGGATCGTGAGCACGCTGCAAGCCGGCGGGAAGGTGGCCACGCTCGGCGACCAGGACGCGGGCGCGAAGGGCGTGTTCGTCAACTTCTTCAACCGCCCGGCGTCGTCGCACAAGGCGGTCGCGCTGCTGGCCATGCAGTACGACGCGGTGATGCTGGTGGTGGGCGTGCCGCGGGTACGCGGCGGCGATCACTGGCACTACCACATCGTCTGCGAGGACGTGATCGACCCCCGCGAGTACGCCACGCAGGGGAACGCGGTGAAGCTGATGACGCAGCGGTATCACGACTCGCTCGCCGCGATGATCCGCCGGCACCCGGAGCAATACTTCTGGCTGCACCGGCGGTGGAAGAGCCAGCCGAAGGGGAAATAGGGTGGCCCGCTCTCGCCGAGTGCGGGTGCTCCTCGTCCCGCTCTCGGCGAGAGCGGGCCACCCTGCCGAACCCCACCCACCTCCTCGCGTGCCCTTTCCCGTATCGCTCGGCATCGCCGGGCGTAGCTCCCCTGGTCGTCGCTCGTGCGGGTAAGAGACCGGGGAAAAGTGGGCCGCGGGGCGCGGAATCCGCGTGCCGTTGGGCGTGGCGGGCTGTTAAATTCGTTTCACCCGCGACCGCCGCCGGCCGCCCCTCTCGATCACCATCATCCGCCGAGGGTTCCCCCTTGTCCGTCGCCGAACCGCGTTCCCCGCTCGACCCACCGCCCGCCCCGCCCACCGGCCACCCGAAAGGGTTCTACTTCCTGTTCGCCGGCGAGTTCGCCGAGCGGTTCAGTTTCTACGGGATGCGGGCCATCCTGCCGCTCTACCTGTCCGACCAGCTCGGGTTCGGGGAGGAGAAGGGCGGGCTGTTCTACACCATCTTCCTCGGCATGTGCTACGCCCTGCCGCTGCTCGGCGGGTGGGTGGCGGACAACTTCCTGGGCAAGTACTGGACGATCGTCGGCTTCTCCTTGCCCTACCTGATCGGGCAGTTCTTGGTCGGCTTCGAGAACCCGTACCTGCTGGTCATTTCGCTCGGCCTACTGGCGATGGGCACCGGGGTCATCAAGCCGAACATCAGCACGCTCATGGGCATCACCTACGACCAGCAGAGGCCGGGGCAGGACGGGCTACGAACGACCGCCTTCCAGGCGTTCTACATGTCCATCAACATCGGCGCGTTCCTGTCGCAGATGCTCGTGCCAATCATCCGCGACACGACCGGCAGCTACCTGTACGCCTTCCTGGTGCCGGCCGTGTTCATGGTGGTGGCGCTGGCCATCTTCGCGGCCGGGAAGAAGTACTACGGCACGGAAGTGATCACGAAGGTGAAGGAGCCGGAGACGCCGGCTCAAACGGTGGCCAAACTGAAGGTGCTCGGGCAGGTGGCCCTGCTGTTCCTGCTGGTCAGCTTCTTCTGGGCGGTGTTCGACCAGTCGTCGTACACGTGGGTGTACTTCGCCAAGACGTACATGAACCGCAACATCCTGGGGTACGACCTGGCCCCGGACAGCATCCAGGCGCTTAACCCGTTCTTCATCGTCGGGCTGATCGGCGGGTCGTTCCTGCTCAAGATGGTGCTGCCGAAGAAGCCGCACAAGAAGGGCATGGCCGCGACGCACAAGATGCTCATCGGCTTCCTGCTGACGGCCGTGTGCATGGGGGTGATGGCGTTCGCCGCCTACCAAGTGGGCGACCCGGTGCCGGCGGTGAAGGTGACGGCCGGGAGCGTCGAACTGCTCCTGCCCGCCGCCACCAAGACGGAAAAGGACGAGAAGACGGGCACGCAGAAGGAGGTAGCGGACATCTCGGCCGAACTGCCGGCCGGCACCGTGGACCTGAAGGGCGAGACGCTCCGGGTGGCCGCGGCGACCGTGAAGCTGCCGGCTGACAGCAAGGTGAAACTGACGACGAGCAAGGTGGCCGTGGGGTCGGCCGGGAAGATCAAGTTCAAGAACGGGGAGATGACGTTCGGCGACGGCAAGACCCTGTACTTCGAAGACGGGGCGATCAACTGGGAGAAGTCGAAGGCGCTGCTGGAGGGCGACAAGCTGGTGTTCGACGGGGTGCTGGAGGGCACCATCAAGGGGGGCAAGGCCATCCAACTGTCGGACGGGGTCGTCCGCACCGGGCTGGGGAACAAGCTGACGCGGACGCCCGGCGAGCAACTGCCTAAGTTCGAGTCCAAGTCGGAGGACAAGCCGAGCATCACCATCGAAGCGGGCAAGTACCTGGACCCGAGCAAGCGGGTGAGCGTGTGGTGGATGGCGCTCGCCTTCTTCGTCATCACCATCGCCGAGGTGCTCATCTCCGTCACCGGGCTGGAACTGGCGTTCGTCGTCGCCCCGCCCAGTATGAAGGGGTTCATCACCGCCTGCTGGCTGCTGACGGTGGCCATCGCCAACTGGTTCATCAACGCCCCTATCGCCGGCCTGTACCCGGCCATGCACCCCGGCCACTACTTCCTGATGCTCGCCGGGGCGGGGCTGGTGGTCGCGGTGCTATTCGTCCCCGTCTCGCGGCAGTTCAACAAAGCGATGGCCGAGGTGAACGCGAAGAAGGCTGCGGACGAAGGGAAGACGGAAGCGGTGTGTCACGCTCCACGAGTTGGTCAACCCCGAGATCGTCCGCGCGAGCGGC
>JANNQE010000606.1:0-3524 GCA_031441625.1 Planctomycetia bacterium | reverse complement strand
CCCGCCCGCCGCCGCGAAGCAGAGTTACCGGCTCATCGGCGTGCGGCGGAACGAGATCCAGGGGGCCATCGCCCCCCGCACCGTGGCCGGGTGGATGGCCGAGCCGGAGTCGTTCGAGCCGTACCTGGTGGACTCGGCCGGTCGGGAGGGGGCACAGGGGCAGAACCGTACCCAGCGGAACACGCTGATGCTGCACCACGTCGCCTACCGCATCGACGCCAGCCCGGTGCTCACCGCCAAGGCGAACCTGCCCCGCACCCGTGCGGAAGACGACGACGACCGGGGTGAAGACACTCCGGTGAAGTACGCCGAGATGTTCAAGCGGCGGGTGCGAAAGGGGCAGTGCTTCCACCGCCCCTACCTGGGATGCCGCGAGTTCGCCGCGATGTTCGCCGAACCGGGCGACAAGGACGAGCCGCTGAGCGGGTGGACGGAGTCGTTGGGGTTCATGCTGTACGACCTGCGGTTCACCCCGACCGGTAACCGCCCCGCCTTCTTCGATGCGAAGGTGAAGAACGGGGTGCTGCACTGCGACACCGACGGCCCGAACCCGATCCGCATCTACGGCTGGGACGCCGAAGGGGGTGACCAGTGATCCTGCAACGGCTCTACGAGTTGGCGGTGCGGGAGAACCTGCTCGACGACCCGGCGTTCGAGGTGCTGCCGGTGCCGTACCTCGTCCTCGTCGGCGAGGGCGGGGAGTATCTGGGTTTCTCCGACATCCGAGGTGTGACCACACTCCCAACGAAAAAGGCAGGTGCACCACCGAAGCAGGTGCCGGACAAGGGCCGCCCGTTGAAGGTGCCCCGCGCGCACGGGAACACCGCCAGCCAGGGGTTCGCCCGCTTCTACGCCGACACCCTGCCGCGGGTGCTGCCCCTGGTGGTGGAGGAGAAAGACCAGAAGAAGGCGGACGCCAGCCGCAAGACGTTCTGGGAGCAGATCGACCGGGCGGCGGAGGGTGCAGACGATCAGGCGTTGCGGGGGGTGCAGGCGTTCGGCCGGCGGCTGGACGAATTCACTGATCGCATCCGGGCGGACGTGGCGAGGGAGGAACCGGCGCTCACCGACCGGGTGACGTTCGCCTACCGGCCGAGTGGTGGGCGGACACTGCTGGAAGAGGACGGGGTCCGCCGTTGGTACACCGACTTCTTCGCCGGGGTAAGCGCGAACAAGCAGGACGCCGGGCCGGTCGGCGTGTGTCAGGTCACCGGCACCATCGGACCGATCCCTAAATCCCACCCGACCAAGCTGCAAGGAGTGCCGGGTGGAATTGCGATGGGCGTTGCCCTCATCAGCTTCGACAAGCCGGCCTTCGGCCACTACGGGCTTGACGGAACGGAGAACGCTGGCCTCGGCTACGCGGCGACGGACGGCTACCTACGGGCACTCGATTCGCTGCTGAAGAATTCCCTGCCGAGCGTGAAGGCGAAGGGCGGCCAGTCGAAGCTCGTCATCGGCGGCACGGCCTTCCTCTATTGGACCAAAGACCCAACCGAAGCCGCGTTCGTGTCACAGGTTGAGAACCCGACCGACGAGGGCTTGAAACAACTCCCCAAACCCCGCATTCGGGGAACGGCAGAGAAAGTGTTCGATGCGGTGGCGAGCGGGAAGAAGGCGGAAGCGAAAATCGTCACCGACGAGTGGTTCCACGTCCTCGCCTTATCCGGCAACTCGGCGCGGGCCGTCGTGCGGGGGTATCTGGAAACCACTCTGCCGGCGGCGAAGGCAAACGTGGCGAAGTGGTTCGCCGACCTCCGCATCGCCGACACCTCGAAGCAGTACAGCGGGGCCGTGAACGACCTGTTCTCGTTGAACCGTCTGGCCGGCTCTACCGTTCCAAGGAAGCAAGGCAATCCGGATTGGAAGAAGTTACTCGATGACGTGCCACGAATGCTGTTCGAGGCCGCGCTGCACGCCAAGCCGATTGGTGACAGCCTACTACTCGCTTGCCTTCACCGGCTGACCGTAGAAGGCTCGGAGGGGTTCCGTCCGGAGCGCATGGCGCTCATCAAACTCATCCTCATCCGAAAGGGGGTTCCTGTGGAACCGCAACTGGTGCCCAACAAGCCGGAACACGCGGCGTATGTGTACGGCCGATTCCTCGCCATCTGCGAAGACATCCAGCGTGCGGCGCTGGGTAAGGTGAACACGAACATCGTGGATCGGTTCTACGGCCGGCTGAGTACCGCGCCGTCGTTCATCCTGCGGCGGATGATCGACGGCGCGCTCGACCACCTGAAGCGGGTGCGGACAACGAAGGAAGGACTACACGCCCACCTGGACCGGCGGCTTGCAAAGGTGATCGGGCTGATGCCGAAAGACCCGCTCACCGGGCAGATGAGTTTCGAGGATCAGGCCCGGTTCTCCATCGGCTACTACCACGAGAAAGCCGCCGGCTACGCCCGCATCGCTGCGCATAAGGAACGGAAGGCGAAGGAAGAAGAGAAGCGCAAGCGCGAGGCCGAGGAAGCGAAACTGAAGGCAGGCAAAGCCTAACCACCACCCACCAATTCACGAGGACCGACAGTGCAAGCGAAAGCCCCCACGATCTCGAAGCGGTACGACTTCGTCCTGCTGTTCGACGTGCAGGACGGCAACCCGAACGGCGACCCGGACGCCGGCAACCTGCCCCGCATGGACCCGCAATCCCTCCAGGGGTTCGTGACCGACGGGTGCATCAAGCGGAAGATTCGCAACGCAATCGAGGTGATCGGCCGCGACCAACCGGGGAACGACCTGTACTTCCAGACGCAAGACGCGGTGTACGAGAAGCGGGTGCTGAACCTCATCCATCAGTCTGCCTGGGACGCGCTCGGTCTCAAACCGGCGGCTGATACGGCCCCCGCCGATGACGGTGAAGAACAGCCGGGGAAGAAGGGCAAAGGCAAGGGAAAAGGTCCGGGCAAAGGGAAGGCCGGAGACAAAGGGGACTTCGACAGCGTGCGGAAGGCACGGGAGTGGATGTGCAGCCACTTCTACGACGTGCGGGCGTTCGGTGCGGTGATGACGACCGGCGTGAACTGCGGGCAGGTTCGGGGGCCGGTGCAACTCACCTTCTCCCGCTCCATCGACCCCATCGTGCCACTCGAACACGCCATCACCCGCAAGTCTGTCACCACCGTGGATGAAGCGACGAAACAGATCAACAAGACCGACGAGGAAACCAAGTCGCGGTTCGGGACGATCACCGGCACGATGGGCCGAAAGAACACCGTGCCCTACGGCCTGTACCGCTGCTCCGGGTTCGTCAACCCGTACCTGGCCCGCGACACCGGGTTCACCGCCGCCGACCTGCAACTGCTGTGGGACGCCCTCAAGGGCACCATGTGGGAGATCGACCGCAGCGCCAGCCGCGGGCTGATGGCCACCCGCGGGCTGTACGTGTTCGAGCACGACTCCATGCTCGGCAACGCCGCCGCCCACGACCTGTTCGACCTGATCGACGTGCCCCCGCTGGGAGCCGACAAAGCCCCCCGCAGCTTCAAGGAGTACAAGGTGACGGTGAGCGACCCGCCGAAGGG
>JANNQE010000605.1:0-2813 GCA_031441625.1 Planctomycetia bacterium | reverse complement strand
CACCCTGGCTGAATACGTCTGCCACCAAGGCCGATGGCTGTCTGGCTTCACACATTCAGCGGGCGGCCGGTGTACGTCCACTTGTACGGCTTGGCTCGCGTCCGGTTGTCGTACGCGATGTCCGCCAGGATCTTCTCCCGCTGGTCCGTCACCGAGCGGAAGTTCCCACGCCGCAACACCCGCCGAGCCAGCACGCTGAACCCGATCTCCACCTGGTTCAGCCACGACGTGTGCTTCGGCACGGACACGAACCGGATGCGATGCGACACGTCCGTCAGGAACGCCTTCCGCGTCGCCACCGACTTCAGCACCCCGCTCTTCCCCTTCTTGCCCAGTGACTCCACCGCGATCCCGCACACCGATGCCACCCACACCACCAGCGTCGCCGACGTGTGCGTCGTCAGGTTGTCGGCCACGAATCAACCCCGCCTGCGGGTCCGCCGCCACCGTTCGCTGGATGTGGTCGGCGAAGTCCGTCTCGCCCCGCGTCGCCTGAACCGTCGGGGCGATCACCCGACCCGTTGCGACCGCGAGGTGCTGGTCGATCACCTGGCGAACCGCCTGAAGCTTGACTCGCCGGTGTACGTCTTGCGAGTCTTGGCCATCGGTGTGTCCCCTCGTTGAGAGAGCTTACACCGTTAACTTCGTGTCCACCAAACGTGGGGAGGTCCAGTTGCGAACCTGACCGCCCCGCAGTTACCAAGATTACGCCGAAGAAGCCGTTGGTGCGGCTCTTCTGACATCTACAGGGAAACCGATGCAACTGAAACCCAGCGACTACCTGCTGCTGACCGCAGCCTTCCTCTCGTTCCTCCTGTCGGTGAGCCTGTGGTTTCTGGTCGATCATGATGCGGGGGCCTTCGTGGGACTCTGGGTTCCATCGATCCTCGCATTCGGCTGTTACTACAAGTCCCTGCTGAAGAGGAGCTAGAATGCCACTGACCGCCTATATCTTCATTGCCGGCGTCGTCGTGTCGGTCCTGGTCGTTGCATCCGTCGTCTTCACGATCTACGAGATCCGGCGGACCAACCCCAACTCGTTCGGGCCCAAGCCGCAAGCTCAACCACCGTCGGACCCGTGAGTGGTATCACGCCCTAGAAGTCCTCGGCTGATACTACCTCCCAAACCACACTCATCCGCCCCCACTGGACTCTCCCGATGAACCCTCAGCACACGAACACTTGGCCGGACCTGGCCATCTCGCTCTACGAGCGGCTGACCGGCCGGAACGCGGAGATCGCCTACGAATTCGTGGACATGCACGTCTAAGTTCCGAGCGGCACCGGCCCGCAAGCGGAGCACGCCGAGTGGGTACTGAGCGGCACTGTGAAGATCCGCACCCGCGACCTGGGCCCAACCCCAAACTAATATTGGCCGGCCGTCTCGACGGGTTCGTCAACGGCCGGCCGGTGAGTCTCATTGCGGACGGTGACACTGTTACGCTCGTGCCGGGCAGCCTCGGCACCCTACTCGCTCTGATGCGGCTGCGGCGGTCGTGGCGTCACGTCGCCGACTCGCTGCGCCAAATGGTGGCCCGGACGAACATCCGGTTGTATGTCCGTATGGGGTGGCTCGGGCGTTTCCAACTGCTGCCCGACACCAGCCCGTTCCTCCGCCTCTTCCTCCCATCAACTCGAGCGCAGGTCGTCCCGTGATCTCGCACGAACCGACTCCCGGCCCGTTGTTCGTGACCGGGGCGACCGGCTACGTCGGGGGCCGACTGGTCCCCGCGCTCCTCGCGGCGGGGCACCAAGTGCGGTGCCTGGCCCGCGAGCCGCGGAAGCTCGACGAGCGGACTTGGCGCGCCGACCCGAACGTGCAGGTCGTGACCGGCGACATGTCCGACGTGAACCAACTCGCCGGCCAACTCGAAGGGTGCTCCGCGGCGTACTACCTCGTGCACTCCATGGAGGCGACGGGCTGGGAGTACGCCGAGCGGGACCGCTTGCTGGCGTCCCACTTCGCCCGAGCGGCGGCCCGTGCGGGGGTCGGTCGCATCATCTACCTCGGCGGCCTCGGCGAGATGGGGGCCGGCTTGAGTCGCCACCTCCTGTCGCGGCGGGAGGTCGAGAACCAACTGGCATCGGCCGGCGTGCCGGTGACCACGTTCCGGGCCGCCATGATCATCGGGGCCGGGTCGGCGTCGTTCGAGATCCTCCGCTACCTCGTCGAGCGGCTGCCGGTGATGGTCACCCCGTCGTGGGTGAAGACCGAGTCGCAACCGGTCGCCATCGACGACGTGCTGCACTGGCTGGTGCGCTGCCTCGGTGTTCCGGAAACGGCCGGTCAGACGCTCGAGATCGGCGGCCCGGACGCGCTGCCGTACTTAGAACTGATGCGGATCATGGCCGAGGAGCTGCGCCTGCCGAAGCGTCTGGTGATGCCCATCCCCCTGCTCACCCCGCGGCTGAGTTCGCTGTGGATCGGCCTCGTCACGCCGGTGTCCTACCGCGTCGCCCGGCCGCTCGCCGAGGGGCTTCGCAACCGCGTGGTGGTGACGAACGGCGACACCCAGCGGCTCATGCCCCACCGGGCGCTGGGGGTGCGGGAGTCCATCCGGCAGGCGATCCGGAGTGTCGAGGCGAACGACGTCGAGACGCGGTGGTCGGCAGCCGGGACCGTACCCGGCGACCCCGAATGGGCCGGCGGCACTGTGTTCACCGACCGGCGGTCGGTGGAGGTCTCGGCCGACCCCCGGTCGGTGTTCGCGGCCGTGTGTCGGATCGGCGGGGGCAACGGGTGGTACGCCGGCGACATCCTGTGGCGGATCCGCGGGTGGATGGACACTCTGGTCGGCGGGCCGGGCTTACGG
>JANNQE010000604.1:0-9248 GCA_031441625.1 Planctomycetia bacterium | reverse complement strand
CTCTCGCCGAGAGTCGGACGGGGGCCGACGCGAGTGAATCCGGCGTGGAGCGAGTGACGGCTTCCTCCAACTGCACGCTCGTCACACCGGCCGAACCCCCACTCCGACTCTCGGCGAGAGTCGGCCACCCTGCGGCGGCTCACGCTCCCGGCTCGCCCGATCCGCCGCCGCGAACTCGACTAGCACCCGTTCGCCGCCGCCGCTACTCTGCCCTCAACTGGAACGTGTGGGGAGAACCTTCATGCGGGTGGTGCTGAACGGGCTGGCCGCGCTCAAGCCGAAGACCGGCGTGGGGCACCACGTGGCCGACCTGTTCGCCGCCCTCACGTCCACCGGCCCGGCCGACCTCTTCACCCTGTACCCCGGCGACCTGCTCGGCAAAGCCGCCCGCGCCTTCCGCACTAACCACTCCGCCGGCGCGTCACCGACACCCGCTCGCCCCAGGCCCGTGCGAGAGTGGTTGAAGCACGCGGCCAAGTCCGCCGCGGTCGCCGCCTCGCGGGTCCACTTCGCCGGGTTCACGCGGGCGTTCGGGTTCGACCTGTACCACGAGCCGAACTTCGTCCCGTTCTCGTCCCGCCTGCCCACCGTCATCACCGTTCACGACTTGTCCGTATTGAAGTACCCGCAGTGGCACCCGGCGGATCGGGTGAAGCAGCACCAGCGGCACTTCCTCCGCGGGCTGGGCAAGGCCGAGCACGTGATCGTCGTGTCCGAGGCGGTGCGGCAAGAGTTGATCGACGAACTGAACTGCCCGCCGAACCGGGTGACGGCCGTTCACAACGGGGTCGGCCCGCAGTACACCCCGCAGCCGGCCGACGAGGTGGTGCGGGTGCGGCGGGCCTATGAGCTGCCCGAAAAGTTCTTCCTGTGCGTCGGCACCATCGAGCCGCGGAAGAACCTGACCACGGCGATGACGGCGTTCCTCGGGCTGCCGTCGGCGGTGCGCGAGAGTTGCCCGCTCGTGCTGGTCGGCCCGTGGGGGTGGCGGTCGGAGGCGGAGCGGGAACTGTACGAGAAAGAGGGGCGTGCGGCGGGCGTGCGGCACATCGGGTACGTGCCGGCGGGCGACCTGCCGGCGGTGTACACGGCCGCGCGGGTGCTGGTCTACCCGTCGCACTACGAGGGGTTCGGGCTGCCGCCGGTCGAGATGCTGGCGTGCGGCGGGGCGGTGCTGGCCAGCACCGCCGACGCGGTGCGGGAGGTGGTGGCCGGGCACGCCTGCTTCGTGGACGCGACCGACGTGGGCGGGTGGAAGGACGCCCTGCACCGGGCCGCGACCGACGACGACCACCTGGCCCGCCTGCGGACGAACGGCCCGCGGTTGGCCGCCAAGTACACGTGGGAGCGGGCCGCCGCCGACACCCGCCGCGTGTACGCCCGGGTGCTCGGCCACCGCCTGCCCGACGTGGGCGAGCGGAAGGCGGCGTGAGAAGGCAGGTGCCGCTTGCCGTGTGCGCGTGTCACCGCGGTTGTTTCTCCGTCACCCGCCCGTGCGGTTTCAGTCCCTTCACCCGGTCGGCGTTCAGTTGGATGGACGCGTGGAACGCTGCGGGCACGTTCACATCCCAGTAGATCGCTTCGACCGGGCACTCGGGCACGCACGCCCCGCAGTCGATGCAGTCGTCCGGGTCGATGTACAGTTGCCGCTCGTCGGCGTAGAAGCACTCCATCGGGCAGACCACCACGCAGTCGGTGTACTTGCAGTTCACGCAGGGTTCAGTCACGACATGGGCCATTGCGTTGCTCCGGTGGGGGGACTCCCCGCCGAGGTCCAATGCACCCCGCGTGCCGGCACGAAACGCCTGAAAAATCAGGGGCGAACGGGCGAAATGATGACGAAGTGTGGTGACGTGACGACGGGCGGTCATCCCCACTCTGCCCCGTTGCGACTGATGCCGTGCTTCCGCATCTTGCCGTACAGGGTGGTCGGGTTCAGCCCCAGGCGGTGGGCCGCCCCGCCGGGGCCGTACACCCGCCCGCCGGCCGCCCGCAGCGCGTCCAGGATCCGCCGCCTCTCCTGCTCGGCCCACGTCTTCGCCGTCTCGGCCGCCGTCGCACCCACCAGCCAGCCGGGGTCGAACGCCAACTCCGGGCCGTCGCTGACGATCACCGCCCGCTCGATCACGTTCTGCAATTCGCGGACGTTGCCCGGCCACGGGTGGGCGGTCATCGCCGACAGCACCCGCGGGGGAATGCGGCTCACGGCGCGAGTGTGCCGTTCGGCGAACAGGTTCAGGAAGTGCTCGGCCAAGAGCGGGATGTCGGACGGGCGCTGGCGGAGCGGCGGCACGGTGACGGGGAACACGTTCAGGCGGAAGAACAGGTCGGCGCGGAAGCGGCCGGCGTCGGCCTCGGCTTGCAGGTTCCGGTTGGTGGCGGCGACCACCCGCACGTCCACGTCCACCGGCCCGCCGCCGACGCGGTCGATCACCCGCTCTTGAAGGACACGTAGCAGCACCGCTTGGGCGTCGGGCGGCAGTTCACCGATCTCGTCGAGGAACAGCGTGCCGCCGTCCGCCTGCTCGAACCGTCCCACCCGCCGGCGGTTCGCCCCGGTGAACGCTCCCGCCTCGTGCCCGAACAGTTCGCTCACGATCAGCCCCGGCGACAGGGCCACCCCGCTGACCGGCACGAACGGCTTCGCGGTCCGCCGGCTCTGGGCGTGAACGGACCGCGCGACCAACTCCTTGCCGGTGCCGGTCTCACCGAGGATGAGCACGGTGGCGTCGGTCGGGGCGACCTGAGCGATCGCACGACGGACGGCCGCGAGAGCCGGATCGGAGCCGAGGAGAATGGGGGTCACGGGTTCACCGTCACACCCGTGCCAGGGCGGGGGATTTGAGCACGGCCACCAGGCGGCGACAGAACTCGGGCAGGTCGTCCGCCCCGCGGCACGAGAGCAGGTTGCCGTCGAGGATGGTCGATTCGTCGCGGTACAGCGCCCCCGCCGCCCGCACGTCGTCGCGGATGCCGGGCGAACACGTGACCGTGCGGGCGTCGAGCGTGCCGGCCGAGATGAGCAGTTGCGCGCCGTGGCCGACGGACGCCACCACCCGCCCGTCTTGCACCATCGTGCGGGCCACGTCCACCGCCTCGCCGAGCAGCCGCAGCCTCTCGTTCCCGCTGCCGTCGGGGATCACGAGCAGGTCGAAGTCGTCGGTGTTCACGTCTTGAATGGTGGTGTCCGGCTCGACGCGGTAGCCGTGCCTGCCGGTCACGGCCGTCATGAGCGGGGCGGCGAGGGCGGTGTCGACGCCCTCTTCTTTCAGCCGGTACCAGGGCAGGAACAGGGTGAGGTCGTCGAACCCGTCGGCCAGGAGAATGAGCGCACGCATGGGGGCGACCCTCGGGCGGGGTGATGGTGAGCGCTGATGAGTCCGCAGAAGGCGGCACAATACCGCCGACCGGCGGGAGTGGAAGGCGAACCGAGATGTGGGAATTGTAGGGCGGAATCGGGCGCGCGGCGGCGATTCGCCGCGTGGGGGGCGTATCACTTTCGCTCGGGGTTGAGCACCTTGGCGAGCACCTTCACCACCCCTTCCATCGTCTCCTTCTTCAGTGGCACGGTGGCGATCACCCCCTGCTTGTCGGTGTCGTAGGCCACCTTCCCGAGCGCGGCGGTCAGGTCAGTCACCACGTCTTTCGCGTCCGGCCACTGATTGGAAAGGAACGGCAGGTACACCTTCAGCGTCTCCAACAGCTTCGTCGTGTACTCCTTCCACGCGGCGATCTCGTCCTTCCCGCTCACGAACATGCGGAGTTTGATCGCCCACTCTCCGTCCTGCACCCGCACCCCCAGGCGTGCCCCGGCGAACGCTTTCAGTTCGTCGGCGGTCGGGGTGACGCCGACGAACCCCAAGGTTTGCGCGTCCACAGCCCGGGAGTCTACGGCCACCCAGCCGAGGTACGGGTCGGGGCTGGGGATGAGCGCCCGCATGGCTTTCGTGTCGTCCGCCTTCGCCGGCTTCCGCTTCACCAGAGCTTCCAGTTCCTCCTTCGTGCCGGCCGTCACGATCAGGTCATCGGTCAGGCACAGGGCGGCCCGCGCGAACTGGTCGTCCGTCTGCCGCACCTTCAGCTTGTCTTCCTTGGCGAACCGCCCGCGGACCACGCCGGTCGCGGCGGTGCCGTTGTACATCACGGTGACGGCGTCCAGGTCGGCGACCGCGTCGAACTTGAACGGCTTGAGGGCCGGCTGATCCTTCAGCGCGGCCCGCAGGTCGGCCAGCAGGTGCTTCTTGATGACGGGCAGGTCGAACAGGGTCTTCAACTGAACGTGGGCGACGACGCTGGTTTCGGCGGTGAGCAGCCACTCGACCGGCCGGGTCGTCGGGTTGATGTCGAGGACCGCCCACCCGGCGGCGGACTGCACCTCGGCGTTCGGGTCGGCGGCGAGCGCCACCAGCCGGTCCTTCGCCTCCTGGCTCGTCTTCATGTGCGCCACCAACCCCACGACCGCAGCCGCCCGCACCCCCGCGTCCTTGTCCTTCGACCAGCCGACCCACACGTCGGCCGGTACCACGGTGATCAGGTCGGGGCGGGTGTGGAACTGGACGGCGGCCCTCCGCAAGTCCGGCGAGGCGTGGGCGGTCAACTCGCGGACGCGGCGGCGAGTGGCGTCGTCGGGCAGTTTGGCGTTGCCCTGGATGGCGTTGACGATGGCCCGGGCGGCGGCAGTGGTGGCGTCCTGCACCTTCGGGTCGGCGTCGGCGGTCTGCCCCACCACGGCGGCCAGTTCGTCCGCCCCGCCGGTCTTCGCCAGCACCTCCGCCGCCAGCACCTTCTTCTCCTTCGACGCATCGGCCAGCATCGCCAGGCAGTCTTTCACGTTCACCTTCTGCTGCTGGGCGGTCAGCTTGAACAGGGCGGCGGCGGCGGCGGCGGTCTCCCGGTCGGGGTCGCCGATCAGGTCGCGGCAGGCTGTGCGGATGTCGGCCGGCGGGGTGGTGGCGAGGGCGCACGCCTGAGCCGCCAAGCGGCGGGCGGGCACCGATTTCGACGCGAGCATCCGCGCGCACAGCGCGAAGGTGGCGTCGTCGGCGGTCACGGCAATCCCGTACACGAGGTCGGCGTGCGTCTCGGTCGGCTTGGCCAGGCAGGCGTCGAGCAGCGGGGCGAACCCCTTCGGGTCGGCCTTCGCCTTGTCGGTGAGCAGGGTCTGCGCGAGCGCCGTGTGCCGGTCGGATTTGCCCACGAGTGGCACGGCGGCGGCGTACACGGTCTTGCTGTCGAGCCGCCGACAGGCCTGGGAAATGAGATCGTCGAGAACGGGATCGGGCTTCGCCACCAGCGGCAGCAGGTCGGCCAGCAGTTCGGCCGGGTACTTGGCGAACAGGGCGTCCATCTTGTCGGTCGCCGCGGCCTTCATCGCCGCCCCAGACCCGCCCTTGGCCGCGTACAGTTTCAACACGTCCTCCACCTGCGGTCGCACGTCGGTGCGGGTGGCGGTGATCGCCTCGGCGGCGGAGAACGACTCGACGGCCGCTTTCGCCGCCTTACGGGAGGTGTCGTAGTAGGCTTCGCGGATGGCGGTCTTGAGGGTCGGCACCGCGGCCGTGTCGCCGATCTCGATCAGTGCGTCGATGACCGCCAGTTGCACCTCCTCGTGCGGGGCGGTCTTGAGCAACTCGCACAACCGGGGCACCGCCGCCTTCCCCTTCGGCCCGTACGCCTGAAGCTCCTTGATGGCCGCCACCTTCGCCTTCGTCTCGAACTTGGCCGTGCTGGCGATCAGCCCCTTGATGTCTTCGGCTTCCGCCACGCTCGGCTTCGGGTCGGCCGCAACGGCGATGGCGGCGACGAGCAGGGCGGCCAGCGCAAACAGTGCGAAGCGGGTCATGGCGACCTCGGCGGTGGTGTGACAGCCCACGATATGCCGCCGGGCCTTCTGACACAAGCCGGGGCGTTCGCGGGTGATGCCGACAGGTGGCGGGACGGAACGCCCAGGCCACCTCTCCCACCTTCATGGCCGACCGCGGCCCGCACCCATCACGCCGCCTCGCCGTTCTTCCGAAGTCGGTGCCGCCTGCCGCGCGGCACACGCCCACCTGTGCCGCCCGGCAGGCGGCACCTACCCTACTCACGCCGCCTCGCCGTTCGCGCGGCGCTCGAGCACCTTCACCGTGAACCCGCCCACCCGCTCGGCCCCCTGGGTGAACAGCCAGTCGTTCAGCCCGGCCCGCGACACCCGCACCGGCTGCCCGCGGCGGACGGCCCGCACCGTCGCCGGGTCGTTGTCCAGTTGGCCGAAGATGTGCTGGGCGTCCACCGCCGTCACCGTCAGCCACATGTACTCGCGGCCGTAGTCGTCCATGAACCGGGCCTTGACGGCGAAGTGGTCGGCGTCGGTGCGGTGGGCGAACGCCGACAGGAACTCGTCGAACCGGCGGTGGGCTTCGCCCACGGCGGCGGACAACTGCGGGTCGTCGTCGGGGATGCTCACCAGTTGCGGCGGCGGGGCGGACGGGGCAAGCTCGTCGTCGTCCTCGTCGTCGGCCTCTTCGGCCAGCAGGCTGTCGATCAGGTCGTCGGCGTCAGACGGCCCGTCGCCGCGTTCGACCCTCGTGGTCCGCCAACGATTCGGCCGGTGGATGCTGTTCATGAATCGGTCGTTCACGTCCGCCCCCTGTGCGTAACCGCGTCGGAGTGGAGAGGCCGCCCGGTGAAGCAATAAACTGTCTTCGCCCGCCAAGCAATCGCGGTCTGCCGCGAAACGGGGAAGCATGACGCCACGGGTTCAAACGGTATCGACACTTCCGCCTCTGCCGGTTCGTCCGGCGGACGGGCACAAGGGGACGTTCGGCACCGTGTTAGTGGTGGCCGGCAGCCGCGGCATGAGCGGCGCGGCGGTGTTGTGCGGTTCGGCGGCCGTTCGTGGCGGGGCTGGGCTGGTGCGGGTGGCGTGCCCGGCCGACATTCAAGCGGTGGTGGCGTCGGGCAACCCGTGCTACACCACGAGCGGGTTGACCGGGGCGGACCAACTCGATGAGTACGCCGATCAGGTGCTGAAACTAGCGACGAGTGCCGACGTGATCGCCGTCGGGCCGGGGCTGGGGCAGTCGGATGCCGTGCGAAATCTGGTGCGGCAATTGGTGCTGGCGGGCGACAAGCCACTGGTGCTCGACGCCGACGCGCTGAACGTCCTTTCGCCCATCCCCGACGGGTTGCGTGATCGCAAAGCGCCGACCGTGCTTACTCCGCACCCCGGCGAGTTCGCCCGCCTGACGAACAGCACCACGGCACACGTGCAAGCGAACCGGCTGAACCTGGCCATCGGGTTCGCCCAACAGTGGCACGCGGTGCTGGTGCTGAAGGGGCAACACACCATCGTGACCGACGGCAGCCGGGTGTACATCAACGGCACGGGCAACCCCGGCATGGCGACCGGCGGGACGGGCGACGTGCTGACGGGGCTGATCGCGGCACTGATCGGACAGGGGATGTCTGCGTTCGACGCGGCGGTGCTGGGGACGTGGGTCCACGGACGGGCGGGCGATCTGGCGGCCGACGCGGTGGGGCAAACGGCACTGTGCGCGACCGACGTGCTGTCGCATCTGCCGATGGCACTGCGAGAAGTCGAGCGGGGGTAGTGCCGCGTCAACCCATCGTGCGGCCGAAGATGGGGGCCATGGCCGTCAGCTTGTCCAGCAGCGCGTCGAGCGCCGGGAAGCCGATGGTTTGGGCGCTGTCCGAGACCGCCTTGTCCGGGTCCGGGTGGACCTCGATCATCAGCCCGTCCGCCCCCGCCGCCATGCCCGCCAGGGCCATCGCCGGCACGTACCCCCGCTTGCCGGTGCCGTGGCTCGGGTCCACCACAATCGGCAAGTGGGTGAGCACCCGCGCCGGCGGGATGACGGACAGGTCGAGCGTGTTCCGGCTGTGGTCGCTGAACGTCCGCACCCCCCGCTCGCACAGGATCACGTCGTAGTTGCCGCCGGCCAAAATGTACTCGGCGCTCATCAGCCACTCTTCGAGCGTGGCGCTCATGCCCCGCTTCAGCAGCACCGGCTTGCGGCACTGGCCGACCCGCTTCAGCAGGCTGAAGTTTTGCATGTTCCGCGTGCCGATCTGAATGATGTCGGTGTACTCCTCGACCGCCGCCGCGTTCTCCGTGTCCATCAGTTCCGTCACGATGCCGATGCCGGTCCGCTTCCGCACTTCGGCCAGGATTTTCAGCCCGTCCAGGCCTAGCCCCTGGAAGCTGTACGGGCTGGTGCGAGGTTTGAACGCCCCAGCCCGCAGCCACCGCACGCCGCGGCTCACCAGGTGGTCGGCCGTCCGCAGCATCACGTCCAGGTTCTCCACCGAGCACGGCCCGGCCATCACCGCGAACGTGCCCGCCCCGATGTCCCCGAACGGCGTCTTCACCACCGTCGGGTCGGTCTTCATCTCGCGGCTGGCCAGCTTGAACGGCTTGGTCACGCGGATGGCCTCGTCCACGCCCGGCAGCACCTCGAACATCCCCTTGTCCACGGCGGTGGTGTTGCCGGTCATGCCGATGGCGGTGCGGGTGGCACCGGGCAGCGGGTGCGGGGTGAGGCCGTGGGCGGTGATGACCGTGACCACCCCTTCGATCTCCGCGGGGGTGGCGTGCGGCCGCATGACGACGAGCATGGGAGAGGACCTTTCGACGGGCGACGACCCGGAACGAATTGGTATACGACCGCCGGCCGCCCCGTCATACAAGCAACCGCCGGAGGGCCGGAGGGGGCAACTCCGCACGCCGGATGGTTCGCACCACCCTCCCCCCACCCCGTGGGGGAATCATCCGAAACCGTGAGAATCACCCGTTGTCGGTGCGAACCACCTTTCAAAATGCGAACCATCGACCGCCGGTCAGGTGGTGAACGGCATCCGCGGCGGGGCGGTTACCACAGGAGTCTCACCTCGCCCTGCCGGTCCTCGGCGAAGGTGGCCGCGGACGGCCGTCACCGGTCGATCTTGCATTTCGGCAACGCCTTCTGGAGTTCCTTCACCCCATCGTCCGTCACCTTCGTTCCCAGCAAGTAGAGTTCAGAGAGGTTCTTGAGTGCGGCCAGTTCTTTCAAGCCGTCGTCCGTGACCTTCGTGCCACCCAAGTTGAGCGTGGTGAGGTTCTTGAGCGGGGCCAGTTCCTTCAGCCCGGCGTCCGTCACCTGCGTGTAAATCAAGCCGAGGGAGGTGAGGCTCTTGAGTGGGGCCAGTGCCTGAAACGCAGGTTATTGTTCTTCCAGCTTTTAGCTGCGGCATCAATGGTTTTTGCGATG
>JANNQE010000603.1:0-4473 GCA_031441625.1 Planctomycetia bacterium | reverse complement strand
CGGCCTGACGGCCGCCGCTCGCCCGAACTCAGCTACTTCAAACTCTTCAAGAACGCCACGAGGTCGGCCAACTCCTGCTTCGTCAACTGCTGATCCAACCCGGCGGGCATGACGCTCACCGTGCCGGGCTTTATCTCGTCGATGTCCTTGCGGGCGATTCGCACCTCTTCCGTGGCGCTCACCGTCAGCAGCACCTCGTCGGTTCGGTCGGCTTTCAGGATGCCGGTGAAGCTGCGTCCGTCTTTCGCCTCCACCTTCACCGGCTCGTAGCTCCGCACGAAGCTGGCGCCCGGGAACACGATCGCTTCGAGTAAATCGCGGTCGCTACGGATGCTGCCGATCTTGGTCAGGTCCGGGCCGATCTGCCCGCCGACGTATGCGATCTTGTGACACGCCGTACACGCCGCCTTCGCCGAGTTGAACACCGCCTGCCCCTTCCGCACGTCGCCCGGCTGCGTGTCCTTCAGGATGGTTTCGAGCTTGGTCGTCATCTCCGCACGGTCGGCGTCGAGCAACTTGTACAGCATTTCCGCTTCGGTCTGCACCGCCTGCGGGTACTTGCTCAGGATCGGCTTCACCTGCTCGGCCCGGATCGCCGCCTGCACCTTCGGTTCGCTCAGTGCCTTCACCAGCGCCAGCCCGACCGCTTCGTCCGTGGACTTGGCGAACACCGCCAGCAGTTTGTCGAGGTCGAGCGGCGAGGCCGTGGGGATGGCTTCCGCCACTGCGGCGAGTTGCTTCGCCGACAGGTCGGCTTTGCCGAGCGCTTCGGCCGCGAGGCTACGGACGGCGGCGGGGTGTTCGCTGCTCAGGTGAGTGCGAACGAACCGGAACCGCGTGCCATCGCGTAGGTCGCCATGCAGGGCGATCGCCCCGAGTCGCGTTTCCCGTGTGTTCCGGTCGTCGTCGCCGACGGCCACCAGCGCCACGGCCAGCGTCGGCGGCAGTGGCTTCGTCCACGGCAATGCGCGCGCGGCCCGGAGTGCCGCCGACGGGTCCGTTGTCATGGCGGCGACCAGCGGATCGATCCACTCATCCGGCACCACTTTCGGCCGGGCGAGTTCCATCGCACGCATGGCGATCCCGCGGGTGACACCATCCCCGGCCGCGTTCGCCAGCAGGGTCCGGATGCTCGGGCTGCCGGCGAAGCCCGCCACCCGGCCGGCCAGTTCGTCCGCTTCCGCCGGGGTCAGTTTGGCACGGAGCAGATCGCCGAATGTGAACTCCAGTTCGTCGCCCCACTCCTTGTGCCGGCCGGTGATCCACCACGCTGTGGTTCGGAGGCCGGCGTCCGGCTTCGCCAAGTGGCAGGTCACGTCGAACCGATTCAGCTCGAAGTCCGGCATCCGGTCGAGTGCCGCCAGCGCCGCCCGTTTCACCCGCGGCGTCCCCTTCTCCAACCCCTCGAGCGTCGCCTTCGCGTCGCCAATGTCGATGAGTGCTCGCGTCAAGGCGGTGTCGAGAACCGTGTCGTTCTGTTCGTCAGCGAGGGCGGCGAGAATTTTGGGCACAGCCTTCTTGTCGGCCGTTCGCCCGTAGTGTTCGGCGGCGCGGCGACATTCGGCCGGCTGTTTCGGGTCGAGCCTCACCGCTCGCAGGCTGCTTCCGCTCGCGTATTCGGCAAGCGTTGGGTTGCCTTTCGCCCCCGTCTTCCGCACCCGGTAGATCGCCCCGAGCACGTCCTTCTTCTCCATCACGCTGCTCGGGCAACACAGCTTGTACCACCCGCCGGTGTCGATAATCAGCAGGCTGCCGTCGGCGTCTTCGATCACGTCGGTCGGGTGAAAGTCGCGGTTGTCGCTGACGACGAAATCGGAGTCGGTCGTCTCGTAGGTACTGCCCTTCTCCTTCAGGATGTGCCGGCTCACCTTCGCCATGTTGAACTGCGCGCAGAACAGGTTTTGGTCGTACTCCTTGCCGAAGTGGTTCGAGTTGTAGCGGTGCAGCCCGGCGGGGGCCGCCGGGCCGAGGTGGGTCATCGGCTCGTTGAGTTCCGGGCGGGTGCGGGGGTGGTCGCTCAGCACGTCGTGATCCTTGCCGTACACCGCCCCGTAGGTGGCATGAACGATGCCGTCCCGCTTGCCGTTCGCCGGGTGTTGGAAGAAGGTGGTGGTGAAGAACATCTCGCCGGCGCTGTTGAACGCCACGTCCACGGGGTTGTCCATCCCGCCGGTCATCTCCACGCGGATGTCGGTGCCGTCTGGCTTGGCGCTGTAGATGTGGGCGGCACGGGTGGTGAACTTCTTGCCGTTGCCGAGCGTGAGTTCCTGCTTGGCGAACGCCCCTTTCGTCCAGTAGATGCGGCCGTCGGGTCCGGGGTACGGGCCGTGAACGTCGTTCGCACAGCCGGTCAGCACCCCGCCGTCGAACCACACCTCCCGCTTGTCGGCCACGCCGTCGTTGTCGGTGTCGGTGAGTTTCTGGATGGTCGGCGGGGTGGCGACGTAGAGCGAGCCGTCCCGCCACATCGTCCCTTGCAGGAACGACAGCTTGTCGGCGAACACGGTGCTCTTGTCGAATTTGCCGTCCTTCTTGGTGCTTTCGAGCATCACCACGCGGTGCGTCGGGTTCTTCAGTTGGTCGGCGGGCTTGGCGTTCGACCCGCTCGAATCGGCGACGAACAGCCGGCCCGTGTCGTCGAACGAGGCGGTGACGGGGCGGTCCACCTGCGGGGATTCGGCGACCACTTCGATGGTGAACCCTTTCGGCAGGGTGAAGTTGTGCTTGCCGAGCTTGACTGAGTGGAACCCGGCCGGCGTGGGAGTTGCGACGGGATCAGCCGACGACAACGGGGCCGAAACGAGGAGGCAGGCGAAGAACACGACGGTGCGGCGCATGGGAGACTCCGCGGGGAAGCACAGGGGATTGTGGTCCGGGTGAACCCGTTCCGCAAGGGTCGTGTCTTCGCCGCGAGCATCGCGAGCGCCGAATGCACGCTCGCGATGCTCGCGGCGAAGACAACACCGCTTCGCCCGCCTAAAATCCCCGTACCGCTCCCGGAGCCTCCGCGTCATGTCGAACAAGATCTGGATCAACGGCAAGTATTTCGACAAGCTGGACGCCAAGGTGAGCGTCTACGACCACGGCTTCCTGTACGGTGACGGCATCTTCGAGGGCATCCGCATCTACTCCGGGAAGGTGTTCAAGCACCGGGAGCACATCGACCGCCTGTACGAGTCGGCGAAGGCGATCATGCTCACCATCCCGATGAGTCCGGGCGAGATGATGACGGTGGTGGAGAACGCCGTCGCCGAGAACAAGAAGGTGGACGGGTACATCCGGCTGGTGGTCACCCGCGGGGCGGGCAACCTGGGCCTCGACCCGCGGCGGTGCGAGCCGGTGGTGATTGTGATCGTGGACGACATCAGCCTTTACCCGCCGGAGCTGTACGAGAACGGGCTGGAGGTCATCACGTCGAGCTACATCCGCAACCACCCGAACGCCACCAACCCGCGGGTGAAGAGCCTGAACTACCTGAACAACATCCTGGCCAAGATCGAGGCCATCCGGGCCGGGTGCCTGGAGGCGGTCATGCTCAACCACAAGGGCGAAGTGGCCGAGTGTACCGCCGACAACCTGTTCATCGTCAAGAACGGCGTGCTGAAGACGCCCCCGCCGGACGCCGGCATCCTGGAAGGCATCACCCGCAACTTCGTCATCGAACTGGCCGAGAAGGCGGGTATCCCGTTCAAGGAATCGACCCTCACGCGGCACGACATCTACGTCGCCGACGAGATGTTCCTGACCGGCACCGGCGCGGAAGTGATCGCCGTGACGAAGGTGGACGAGCGGACCATCGGCGGCGGCAAACAGGGGCCGATCACGAAGCGGCTACGGGAACTGTTCACCGCCGGCGTGCGGGCGTAGGTTTGTTCCCCTCTCCCCTTGAGGGAGAGGGGTTAGGGGTGAGGGGGTCTGTACTCCCCTTCCCCCTCACCCCCAGCCCCTCTCCCTCAAGGGGAGAGGGGGGAGTAGAACCATGATCTCCATCCGTCGCATCCTGGTGCCGGTCGATCTGAGCGGCACGTCCGAGCACGCGCTGGTGTACGCCGGCGAGCTGGCCGAGAAGCTGGGGGCACAGCTCACCATCTTGTACGTCGTGCCGGAACCGGCCGCCGTGCTGCCCGACATGATGATGCCCGTGCCGGTGGCCACCGCCGACGTGGACGACCTGACCGCCGCCGGCCAGCAGTCGCTCGCCGAACTGATCGCCGCCAAGAACCTGGGCCGGTTGAACCCGACCGCGGAAGTGCGGCTGGGCGACGCCGGTGAGGAGATCGTGGCCGCCGCGAAGGAGTTGAACGCCGACATGATCGTGGTCGGCACACACGGGCGGAGCGGGTTGAAGCACCTGCTGCTCGGCAGCGTGGCCGACCACGTCGTCCGCCACGCCCCGTGCCCGGGGCTCACCGTGCGGAAGTGACTACGCCGGAGGCCCGACCGTGAGGGAGGGCGCCAGAAGCTTCTGGCGCC
>JANNQE010000602.1:0-7705 GCA_031441625.1 Planctomycetia bacterium | reverse complement strand
ACCGCCACGGCGGATTCAGGTCGTTGTCGCATGATGACGTCCTGAGCTCACGGAGGTGTGTGGTGAAACGAGTGTGGAGGTTGCCTGCGGAGGTGCGACCTGTCTCTCACAGGATGTCTTTGCTGAACGGCTTGCTGCCCTTGTCGATGATGCGGATGGGGCGGCCGTTGCTCGCCTCGTTCTCCTTCGTGTGGTCGATGCCCAGCACGTCGCACACTGTGGCCAGGAAGTCGGTCGTGCCGACCGGCCGCTCGGCTACCGTCGCGCCTTCCTTGTCCGTCTTGCCGATCACCTGCCCGCCCTTGATGCCGCCGCCGAACATGGCCAGGCTCCACGCCTTCGGGTAGTGGTCGCGGCCGGGCTTGTCGCTTCGGGTGTTGATGTTCGGGGTGCGGCCGAACTCGCCCATCCAGATGACCAGCGTGGTGTCCAGCAGTCCGCGCTCCTTCAGGTCGGTGAGGAGCGCACCCACGGCCGAGTCCACCTGCCCGGACAGGCTCTTCACCTTGGTGAAGTTGTCCTGGTGCGTGTCCCACCCGCCGAGCGACACCTCGACGAAGGGCACGCCGATTTCCACCAGCCGGCGGGCCATCAGCACGCCCTCGGCGAACTTGCCGGTGCCGTAGGCCTCTTTCCCCTTCGCCGGCTCGGCCGACAGGTCGAACGCCTTCGCCTCCTTCGACCGCATCAGCTTGACCGCCCGGTCGATCGTCGTCTGGTGGTCGACGGCGGCACCCGCCTGGTACTCGTGGTAGAACGCTTTCTCCATCTGCTCGAGCAGCCCGGCCCGGCTGTCGAACTTCTGGTCGCTGACGGCCGACTTCAGGTCTTCCACGCCCTTCGACGGGTCTTGCACCAGCAGCGGCTGGAACTTCGACCCGAGGAAGCCGGCCCCGTAGCTACGGTTGCCGATGCTCACGAAGTTGGGCACGGCGGCGGTCGGGTCGCCGACCTCTTTGGCCATGTGCGCCCCGAGGCTGGGGTAGCTCAGCCCGCCCTGGCCCTCGCGGTATCCGGTGTGCAGGTTGTACTTCGCCCGCGGGTGTGCGCCCTCGGGGGTGCTCATGCCCCGCACGAGGACGGAGTGGTTCATCAGCCCGGCGATTTTCGGCAGGTGTTCGCTGATCTCGATGCCGCTGGCGGCCGTCTTGATCGGCTTGAACTCGCCCGCCCCCTTGCTGTCCGGCTTCAGGTCGAAGGTGTCTTTGTGGCTGGGGCCGCCGTCCATCCACAGGAGGATACAGCTCTTGTGCTTCTTGCCGGTGGGCGTGCCGGTCTTGGCGTTGTCGGCCAGCACTCGCATCCACCCGGACATGGCCGTGGTGGCCACGCCGGCGGCGGACAGGTTCAGGAACGTGCGGCGGTCGAAGGCGTGGGACATCGGATCTCCAGGCGAGCGGCCCGCGTGAGCGGGCAGGTGTCTTGTTTTGGGCGAACCCGGCCCGCAAGGGCCGCGGGTGCGTGTGGTCAGTCACTGGCACCCGCGGCCCTTGCGGGCCGGGTTCGCCAGACCGACCACCTACCGGATCATGACGAATTCACTGCTGTTCAGGAGGGCCCAGAGCACGTCGGCGTAGCCGTCGGTCGGGTTCTTGCCCACGTACTCGGTCAGCCGCTTGGTCTCGTCGGCGGTCGGCCGGCGGGCGAGGGTGGTCAGATACATCTTCTCGACGGCCGCGTCGGCCTTCAGCCCACTCGTGAGGGCTTTGGCGGCGCTGATGACGCGGGCGTTGTTCGCGTTGAGTTGTTTCAGCATCTGCGGGATGCCGGCCTCGAACTCGGTCGGGTCGGTCTCCTCCGCCCCGCCCAGGTAGAACTGCACGAAGCCGGTCCGCTTCGACACGTTCCCCTTGCCGGTTTGCATCGGCACCTTCTTGCCGGCGTCCTTATCGGACCCGAGCACCTGTTGCAGGCTGTCGTACACCTGCTCGCCGGACATCTGCTTGACGGCCGAGTGGCTGAACAGTTGGGCGTCGGCCTTGTTGCTGCCGTTCGGCTTGGCCGACCGCTGGTAGGCGTCGCTCAGGGCGATGCCGCGGACGAGCGCCTTCACGTCGTACCCGCCGGCGGCGAACTGCCTGGCCAGGGCGTCGAGCAGGGCCGGGTGGCTGGGGGCGTTCTTCTCGATCAGGTCGTCCACCGGGTCGACGATGCCGTTGCCGAACAGTTGCGCCCAGGTGCGGTTGACCATCGCCTTGGCGAAGTACGGGTTGGCGGCGTCGGTCATCCACTGGGCGAGGGCCGGGCGGTATGGCTCGGCCGCGTCCAGCTTCGGCTCCGGCCCGCCGAGGAATTTGGCGCTCACCTTCTTGGCCGACTCGGGGAAGAAGTCCTTCGCCTTGTTCGGCCCCTTGCCCTCTTGCACGCCCAGCTTCGAGTTATCCCCGCCCTTGTTCGTGTTCTGCG
Source organism: Planctomycetia bacterium (assembly GCA_031441625.1). Classification (GTDB taxonomy): domain Bacteria; phylum Planctomycetota; class Planctomycetia; order Gemmatales; family Gemmataceae; genus JALHQU01. The sequence continues at coordinate 5,299 of JANNQE010000602.1, read as the reverse complement.
ACTTGTCCGCAGTCACCTTGCTGAAGAACGCCGCCATGCCCCAGTACTCCGCTTGCTTGGTGGCGGTGAACGGGTGGTTGTGGCACTGGGCGCAGCTCAGCCGCACGCCGAGGAAGTGCTGCGACACGGCGTCGGTCAGCTTGTCCACGCTGCGGTTGGCCAGGAAGAACGTCACTTCCGGGTGTTCGTCCACAGTGCCTCTGGCGGTCACAAGGGTGGTGACGAACTTGTCCCACGGGGTGTTCGTGTTGAACTGCTCTTGCAGCCAGGTGTAAAACATCTCGGGCTGGACGAAGCGGTTGTTCGAGTCGCGGGGGTACAGCTTGGCCAGCCAGATGTCGGCGTTCTTGCGGCCGTAGCTCGGGTCGGCGAGCAGGTCGTCGATCAGCTTGGCCCGCTTGCCCGGCGTCTTGTCGTCCAGGAAGGACTTCGCCTTGTCGGCCGTCGGGATGACGCCGGTGATGTCGAGGTACGCCCGGCGGAGGAAGTCTTCGTCCGAACAGACCGGCGACGATTCGAGTTTGTCGCCGGCCAACTTCTTGCCCACTTCGGCGTCGATCAGTTTGGCGATGCCGGCGGTGTCCAGCTTCGACACGGCGACCGCGGCCTTGCGGGCGTCGGCCGCCTTCTTCTCCTCGGCGGCGGCCTTGGTGGCGGCTTTGGCGACGTCGGCCGCGGCCTTCGCGTCGGCCTCTTTCTTGGCGTCATCCGCCTTCTTGGCGTCGTCGGCGGCTTTCTTCGCTGCCTCTTCCTTCATCTTCAGCCGCTGGGCTTTCTTGTCGGCCTTCTCGTCGGCACCGACGGCCGGGACCGCCACCGCCAGGGCGAACGCCCCGGCGAGCAGCAGGGAGGGGAGAACTCGGATGAGCCGCATGGCTGGACCTCACGAACGCGGGTTATGGAGTGTAACCCGCGCCCGCGGTGGGGGTATCGGCGGTGTCGTCGAAAATCGCCCCAATCAGATCAGTAGTCGTTGTAGCGGGTCGCGGTGAAGACCGTGAACCGCAGGATGTACCCGCCCACGCGGAAGATGAGCGCGATGATGGCGATAATCCGTGCGGTCTCCAGCATCGCCCGCCCGCTCGGGTCCATCGACCCGGCGCGGATCTCGTTCAGGCTCGAACTCGACTTGATGAGCACGTAGATGGAGATCAGGCCGCAGCAGAAGAAGCTGACGATCGCCCAGATCAGCATGGCGTTGCCGTCATGCGGGGAGTACGAGCGGTAGCGGTCGTCGTCGTAGTCGCCGGAGCTGCGGGAGCGGCGGCGCTTCTTCTTCTTCCGCCGCGGGCGGTCGTCGTCGTCCTCGTCGTCGTCGTCCTCGTCGTCGTCCTCCGCGAACGGGCTGTCCTTGTCCTTCTTCTTCGACTTCGGCTTGAACTCGTAGGGCTTCTTTTTCCCCTCGTCGTCGCCGCTCCGGGAGGGCGGCGGGGCGGGCGCGCGAACCGACCGGGCCAACTGCGTGCCGGCCTTCGGCTGCGGGCGCTCGGCCTTGTACACCGTCTGGCAGTGTGGGCACTCCACGTCCTGCCCCAGGTCCGTCTCGGACACCGTTAGTTCGGCTCGGCACTTCGGGCACGGGGCGATGTCCACGTCCGCCGGCGCGGGCGGCGGTGGTGGTGACGGCACGACGACGGTGGGCGTCGGCGCGGCCTGCCCCTGGAACACCGACTTGCACATCGGACACTCGACGTGCGCGCCCACGTCTTCGGCGTTCACGGTCAGGCGGGCGCCGCAAGTCGGGCACGGCTGCAACACCACCGTCGCCGGTGTTTCGGGCGGCGGGGGCGGCGGCGGTGACTCGCCGAAACTGAGCGACGACACCGCGGGGGGCGGTGGCGGCGGCACCGAGTTCAAATCCGGGATGGTTGGAATGCCAGGGATTTCAAACTGCTTCGACGGCAGGTCGGGCAACGACGGCAGCACCATCGTCTCGGCGTGCTGGACCGAAGGCCGCAGTGGCGGCGGCGGCGGCGGCGGTGGGGGTGGGAGTGGTGGAGGCGCGACCGGGGCCGGTTCCTCCACCACCTCGTACTCGACGCTCGGCGGGGCGTCCGGGATTTGGAACCGCGTGCCGCACTGCTTGCACGTAGCCGGCTTCCCCCCGGATGCCAGCGGCACCGTGTACACCTTCTCGCAGCTCGGGCAGGCGAACCGGATCATTGCCTACGTTCGCCTCGGGAGTGGAAGGCCCGCACGACAGGTGGTCGGGAGGACCGTTATCGGGCGGCACCGGCAACGATCGCCAGCATGGCAAAGCCGCAGTAGAGCACGACACCGACGAGAGCGACGATGCACGCGATCATGGACACCACTTTCGCGGCCTGCGTCAATCCTTGGCCTTCTGGGTCCATCCGACCGGCCTCGATTTCCTTCAAGTCGTTACTCGCCATCACCCACGCGACGATGGCGAAGATGAGGCACACGACCCACCCCAGCAGCGCGAAGACGAGCAACATGACTCCGCGGTGTGGTTGTGACCAACCGCCCCCGCGGCGGCTCCGCCGACGGCGGCTGGGGCGGTCGTCGTCGTCATCGTCGTCGTCATCACCCCGGCGGCTGCTCCGCCGCTTGCTCGGGCGGTCATCGTCGTCGTCATCATCCCCACGGCGGCTCTTCTTCTTCGTGCTCGGGCGGTCGTCGTCGTCATCGTCGTCCTTCTTGCTCCCGCTGCCCAGCTTCACCAGCGCGCTCGACCCCTTGCCCTTGCCTTTCGCACCGGCGTCCGGCGGGGGCGGGGCGTCCGCCCGCAGCGCCTTGAACACCGTCTCGCAGCTCGGGCACTGGATGTCCACGCCGACATCGGTGGGCAGTACCGAAAGGCGGGTGTCGCACTTCGGGCACGGCGCGATCTCGACCGGCGCGTTCGGGTCGGTCGCCGGCGGGGGGAGCGGCGGCAACGTCGGGCGAGACGGGGCCTTCGTCGGCGGTGGCACTGGCGGGGGAACGTCGGCGGCCGGTGCGCCGGCGTCGGCCGCCGGGATGACGAACTGCGACTGGCACTTCGGGCACTTGCCGGTCTTACCCGCCTTCTCGTCCCCGACGGTGAAGGTGGCCGAACAGCCGGGGCAGGCGAACCGAATCATGGCAGGCGTTCCGGGAAAGATTGACTGCGAGCGTGGTGGCACGTCCGTTCGGCGGGTGGCGACAGTTTGCGGAGGGCGGCACCCGCCGTCAAGGAACGTGGGTGAACAAATCGGCACGTGCCGTGCGCGTGTGGGTGCGGTCCGCCGTCGCCGTTCGGAGGTATTCGTCGGCCGGGTGCGGGTCTTGCGCCCACTCATACGATTCGCTCCTGACTTGGCGAACCCGGCCCGCCAGGGCCGCGGGTACGTGGATGTGGATCGCACCCGCGGCCCTGGCGGGCCGGGTTCGCCAAAATCGATCGACCCAACCGGCGGTCACTCCCCGCTCTTCCGCTTGGGCGGCAGGCGGTAGTCGAGTGGCGGCTTTTGCTCTTTCTCCAGGAGTGGCGTGTACGGCGTGCCGCCCAACTTCTTCTGAAGCTCCGCCTTCGCCGCCTTCAGCGTGTCCGGCTGCTCGAACAGGTCCCACGCACTCGCGGCGAGCGTCTTCGCCGCCAGCAGCATCCCCTTCTTTGCAATGGTCGTCTTCCCGCACGCCACCGCCTGCCACGAGTGCCCCGGCGTGCCCGGCACCCAGGTGGCCGTGCCGAACCCGGCCGTCGGCACCACCCAACTCACATCGCCCACGTCGGTCGAACCCATCCCCGTCTTGCCCGCCACTTCCGTCACGCTCTTGATCTCGTCGAGCGACGGCGCTTTCTCGCCGAACGTGTCTTGCAGCCGCACGGCGAACTTCACTTCGGTGTCGTCGTACTTCAGGTCGTTGAGTGTTTTCAGGTTCGCCTTCACCACCTGGGCGAGCGCGTCGTTCGGCAGCAGCTCCATCGTCCCGCCCAGGTTCACCACTTCGAGCTTCGTCTCGGTGGCGAGCGCCGCGCCTTCGGCGCACTTGAGCAGCCGCGGGAAGAGCTTCCGTACCGTCTCGGCCTTCGGGTGTCGAACGTAAAAGAACCCTTCGGCGAACTCGGGCACCACGTTCGCCGCCCCGCCGCCGGACGTGATGGTGTGGTGCAACCGCGTGCCCTCGGGCGTGTGCTCGCGGAGCAGTTCGACCGCGTGCATGGCGAGGGTGAGGGCGTCGAGGGCCGAGCGGCCTTTCTCCGGCGAACCGCTGGCGTGTGCTGCCACCCCGTAGAAGCGGAACTTGACGGCGATGCGGGCGAGGCACGACGAGTCGCCGGCCGAGTTGCGGCTGCCGGGGTGCCAGTGCAGCACCGCTTCGCAGTCGTTGAAGAGTCCGTCCCGCACCATGAACGCCTTCGCCGCCCCGCCTTCCTCGGCCGGGCAGCCGTAGAACCGCACGGTGCCTTTCAGCTTGCCCGCTTTGATCTGCTCGGCGATCACCTTCGCCGCGGTCGCACTCGCCACGCCGAACAGGTGGTGCCCGCAGGCGTGCCCGTACCCGCTGCCGCCCTCGCGGATCTCGCGGAACGGCACTCCCTCTTGTGCCAGTTCGGGCAGGGCGTCGTACTCACCCAGGATGCCGATGACGGGCTTGCCCTCACCGAACGTGGCGGTGAACGCGGTGGGAATCTTGGCCACGCCGCGTTCCACCTTGAACCCGGCCTTCTCCAAGTCGTCGGCGAGCAGCTTCGACGACTTCGTTTCCAGGTAGCCCGGCTCGGCCCACTCCCAGATTTGGAGCGCGTCCTTCCACGCGGACTCGGCGTGGGCGTCCACCGCCGCAGGCAGCTTGTCCTTCTGGGCGAACAGTGGGGAGGCGAAGAGGAGGAGGGCAAGGGGTGCGAAGCGTGACGACATGGCGAACCTCGTAGGTCGGGCTATGCCCGACGCCAACCACCATCGGGCACAGCCCGACCTACGATATCACACCCCCGCAATCAACTCCTTCACCTTCCGCTCGATCAGGTCTCGGACTTCGCGGAAGCCGTCGTCGGTCATCTCCTTCGGGTCGGGGATGTTCCAGTCCTCGCGACGGTCGGCCACCACCAGCGGGCAGTAGTCGCCGCACCCCATCGTGACCGCCACGGCCACTTCGGTGCCGTTGAACTGGTCGAGCGGCTTCGACGTGTGCGCGGTCAGGTCGTACCCCAGTTCGGCCATGAACTGCACGGCGCGGGGGTTCACCTTGCCGCTCGGCTTCGACCCGGAGCTGAGGCCTTCGACTTTGCCCGCGCCGTGGATGCGGGCGAACGCCTCGGCCATCTGGCTGCGGTTGCTGTTCTCGATGCACACGAACAACAGGCGGGGCA
>JANNQE010000601.1:0-1666 GCA_031441625.1 Planctomycetia bacterium | reverse complement strand
TGAGTTTTCCGTCAATGCGGGAACGGGCGAAGTCAGTTTTACGCTGCCTCCGCAAGCAGGGACACGGATTACGGCAGGTTTCGAGTTCGACGTGCCGGTCCGCCGGCAGTTGCTCCAGGTCGGCGGTCGATGGCGGCAGGGATTCGAGGAGCTTCTTCGTTTCGGGTGGTGTCCGCCTCGTGTTGTAGGCGGTAGTGCCGGTGTGGTAGGGTGTTGTGGGTGTGTGGCTGCATTTCGCGATGGGAGGGAATCCCGTGGGCGAACACGACCTGAGTCGCTTCTGCTGTCTCAATCCCGACTGCGCGGACCACGGTCAGCGGGGGCACGGCAACCTGACCGTGACCGCCCGGTACGGCCCCCGCCGCACGCGGATGCTCCGCTGCCGCACCTGCCACGCCCGCTTCTCCGAACGCAAGGGCACCCCGCTATTCGACGCCCGCTTGCCCCCCGACACGGTGGCCGACATCCTCGCCCATGTGGCCGAGGGGGTGGGCACCCGCAAGACGGCCCGACTGGTCGGCGTGCACCGCGACACCGTCACCCACTACGTCCGCCTGGCCGGCGGTCACGCCCAGCGACTGCACGATGACCTCGTGGCTTTTTCCCCCGACGACCAGTGAGGTGCAGTTCGACGAGAAGTGGGACTTCGTCGAGAAGAAGGAGCGGAACTGCGGACCCGACGAGCCGGCCGCCGGCGACTGTTGGGACCACGTGGCCCTCGACCCCGAGAGCCGGTTGGTGGTGAGTCTGGTGGTCGGCAAACGGACGGCCGAGGCGACGCACCAACTGGTCGGCGACTTCCGTCGGCGAACGGGCGGGCGGATCCCATGGCTGATGACCTCGGACGAGTACCCGGTGTACGCGGAGGCCATCCGCACCGCCTACGGGCGGGTGGTCACGCCCCCACGAACCGGGCGGCCGGGCCGCCCGCGCAACCCGACGGTGGTGATGCCGGCGGGACTGACGTACGCGACGGTTCACAAGACGCGGGCGAACGGGCGGGTGGTGTCGGTGAGTACCACCCTGGTGTTCGGCACCTGGTTCGGGCTTCTGCTGGCGTTGGCCATGTCGGCGGTCAGCCGGGTGGTGAACGCGGCGTTCGTCGAGCGGCACAATGGCACCGACCGCGGGCGGTGCAGCCGCAAGGGGCGGAAGCGGTACGAGTTCTCGAAGGCGTGGGACGTGCACGTGGCGGCGACGCGGTTCAGTTACTTCACGTACAACTTCTGCTGGCCAGTGCGAACCCTCCGGGTGAAAGGCGCGGACGGGCGGTGGCGGTCACGAACGCCGGCGATGGCCGCCGGCTTGTCGGATCACGTGTGGTCCATCCGCGAATGGATCTCCTTCCCCGCTGTGCAACGGCGATAGGACACCACCCTCCGGGCCGCAATCCGCAAAATCAATTTGGACGAGAACGGCCGCGAGTGGCTCGACGACGCCCGCATCGCCCAGGCGGTGGGTGCCCTGGAGCGTCTCGGGGCGATGAAGTTGATGGAGGCGAACCAGGCGGCGACGGAACTACTGTTGAACGGCGTTCCAGTGGACGGGCCGAACGGCGGCCGCGACGTGACGGTAAAGTTCATCGACTTCAACAACTGGAATGAGAACGACTTCCTGGCGATCAGCCAGTTTCGGGCGGACCGGCCGGGAACGGCAAACTTCATCC
>JANNQE010000600.1:0-13537 GCA_031441625.1 Planctomycetia bacterium | reverse complement strand
TGACACCTGGGAATCCGGCGTGGAGCGAGAGACGGCTTTCACCCGCTCCACGCTCGTCACCCCGGCCGAACTCCCACTCCGACTCTCGGCGAGAGTCGGCCACCCTATCGACCCCGGCGGCTCACGCCGCCGGTTCACCTGTCGGGTCACTTCGGCGTCGGCGCTTTCACCCCGCCCGTCGGCGTCCCGCCGCCGCCGGTTTTTTGGGCGTGTCCATCACCGGCGGACTCACGTCGCGCCGTTCGCCCCGGATAGAAACTCGGGATGGCCCTGACCCCTTCACTCCAATTCGGCCGATTGCGGGAAAGGTGCGGCCCGAGAGTGCCGATACTATCGATGGTAACGGTACGCCTCATTGGGTCATCTCATGCGGTCTGCGGCCGCGACACTGCTCCTCGGCTGCGGGCTGCTCGCCGCCACCGGCTGCCGCTGGCTGGCCACCCCGGTGTGGCCCGGTCCGCCGCCGCAATCGGCCGACTTGCCACTCGTCGAGCGAGTGGTGCCGCCGCCCGACGTGACCGCCGCCGGCGAGCCGTCCGCCCCGCCGCCGTCGCCCGGCTACTACCAGCTCACCGCCGACGAGTGCCGCGACCTGGCGTGCCGCAACAGCTCCGCCGCCAACCTCATTGAAGCGAGCGTGGTGGTCGAACCCGGCTACTTCGCCCACCTGACCGGCCGCGACTCGGTGGACTACCTGCGCGTCACCGCCGCCGGCCACCTGAGCCGCGAGGCACGCAACCGCAGCGCCGCCGCCGCCCTCACCGTGTACTACCGCATTCTGGAACTCGAACTGAAGGCCGACGTGCTGGCGAACAGCGTGCAGGAGGTGGACGCGCTGCTGAAGACGGCGGCCACGCTCGAAGAGAAGGGGTTCAAGGGATCCGACGACACGCACACGCTGAAAAAGCAGCGGGTGGAACTGACCGGCGACGGCGCGAAGCTGCGGTCGGCCATTGCCAAGCTGAACGCCGAGTTGAAGTCGCTCCTGGCCATCGACCCCGGCACGCCGGGGCTGATCCTGCCGGCCGATCAGGTGAAGGTGGTGCCCGACCCGCTCGACCCGCAACTGGCGATTCAGGTGGGGCTGGCCAGCCGGGCCGACCTGAACCTGCTGCGGGGCGTGGCGAACGCGGTGGACGTGCGGACGCTGTCGGCCGCCAAGCGGGTGCTGGCCGGGCTGGTGCCGGTGCTGGCGGCGGTCAGCCGGCCGACCGACGAGCCGTCGCTGCTCTCCCCGTTCGTGGACGGGCTGGCGAAGGCCGAGGGGACGGCCGTGCGGAAGCAACTGACCGGCCTGCTGCACGACCGCGAGCGGGAGGCGGCGAAGGACATCCGCACGGCGGTGGACGAGTGGGCGACCGCCCGCGACCTGGTGGCCGTCGCCCGCCAGAAGTTCGAGTTGGACACGCAGCGGGTGGACGAGTTGACGAAGCGGTCGAAGATCGGCGACGGCGTGACGGCCGAACTCGGCAGGGCGAAGCTGGAGTTGTTGAAGACGGAAGCCGACCTGATCGGGGCCGTCGTCGCGTGGAAGGTGGCCGACGTGAAAGCCCGCGAAGCCATGGGCCTGCTGTGCTGCGAGTGATTCCGGACGGGTACAATCGCTCCGCCGTCACCCCGGAGCGATCTCATGCGGTTCGCACTCCCCGCCTTGCTCCTCGTCGCCACGGTTGCCCCTGCCGCCCCGGTGCCGACCGATCTGAAGGCCGACAATGCCCGGCTCGAAGCGTTCTGGATCGACCTCGCCGCCCCGCGGTGGGTGGACCGGGCGCGGGCGGTGTACGATCTGCTCGACCACCCGAAGGGGGTGGAGTTTTTGTGCGGCAAGGTGTCGCCAGTTTCCGCCACCGCCGACGACTTCAAGAAGTGGCTCAAGGCGATCAACAGCGACGACGAGAAGGAGTGGAAGCCGGCCCTGGCCGAATTGGAGTACCACGACCCCCGCAGCGTGCTGACCACCGCCGAGCAGGTCGAACTGGTGGACACCGACGCCGGCAAGAAGCGGCTGATGAACATTTGGATGCCAGGGTTTCTTCACAACTCCGAACGAACCCACAAGGTGACGCTGAGATGGAAGGGGGCGAAGGTGTGGTGCGAGTGGTACGTCGGCGATAACGGGATGAGCAGCGAGTTCGAGGTGCCGCAGTTCCACTGGTATGACCGGGCGGGGTGGCAACGCGCCGCTCTCGCCGCCCACATCCTCCATTGCACCGACACGAAGTCCACCCGTGCCGCCCTCGCCCGCCTCGCCGACGGTCACAAGGACGCTGCCCCCACGAAGACCGCCGCGGAACTGTTGAGGGCGAAGGTGCCGACGCCGGAGGTCGAGTTCACCGACAAGCACTGGGACGCCTTGGCGTTCGACGGCCCGGCCAAGATGGTGGCGGCGGCGGTGGCACTGCGCGAGGCGAAGAACGTGCCCGCGGTGCTGAAAGAGAAACTGCCGGCGATCACGGTGACGAAGGAGCAACTGACCAGGTGGGTGCAGGCACTCGACAGCGAGGAGAACGCCGTCTGGAAGCCGGCGTTCACCGAATTGTGTTACTTCCGCCCGTCGCTGGGACTCACGCTGAGCGAGCAGTGCGATCTCGTGACCACCGTCCCCGGTTGCACACTGCTGTTCCAATTCTGGTCGCAGGACGGTGGCAGCCCGCCACCGAGGATGACGATCAGCAAGGGATTCGTACTCGCCTCGACCGACGACGGGCTGACCGTTGGATGGCCCCACCTCCGGCCGCCTCCCCCGCCGCTCGTCGCCATCGTGCCGGAGTTGTCGAAGCAGACGTGCGTGCAGTGGCAGCGGGCGCGGCTGGCGGTGGTGGCGTTGGAGCGGAACGGATCAGCCGAGGCAAAAGCGGTGCTGAAGCAGTTGGCCGACGGGCACCCGGACATCCTGCCGACAAAAGAGGCGAAGGCGGCCCTGGAGAGGATGAAGTAGGTCTTGTGGGGCGGGTCGAGCGGCCGGGGCAGTCAGTTCGCCGCTTACCGCCGGCACCTCGGGGGAACAACCTGATGGCGACCAAGACGAAGATGAGCGCGCGGACGAAAGCCGAACGCAAGGCGACGGCCAAGCGGATTGGTGCGGAGGTGGTGGCCGGTTTGGAGCAACTGCTTGCGACCCTCAAAGCCGGCGGGCAGAAGGCGGTGGACGAGAAATACGGCATCCCGCCGCCGCCGACGGTCGTGGTGCTTTCGGTGCCCTCGGTGGGCAAGAAGGAGGTGAAGGCGGCGCGGCAGTCGCTCGGCGTGAGCCAGCCGACGTTCGCGCTCATCCTCGGAGCGCCGGAGCGTGACGTGCGGGCGTGGGAGCTGGGGACGAAGCCGCCGTCCGGGGTGGCCCGCCGGCTGATCGGTGAAATCCGCCACGACCCGACATACTGGCGGAAGCGGTTCGGACTGGCCGAGGCGGCGAGGGGGTGACGGCGATCATGGTGCAAATCACGTCGGGGTGCACTCGCACGGCACAACTCCCTTTGGCAAGATTCACCGGCAAAAGTTACCAGTCGTCGGCAACAGTTGCAAAGATTACAACTCCGCGGCTCGGAGCGTGACACGTCGAATACGCTGAAATCGCAGGACATTCCGCACGCATCACCCAATTCGACACGATTGGCACACCCGCTGCTTTGATCACTTTCGCCGAAGCCGACCCCAACCGGCCCGGCCTCCCGGCGAGGCGATCCCCCCAACGACCTCCTCGCCGCCCGGCTCGATGCCGCCAGTCAACCCCCCGACTGTCGGCCACCATCCCCCCGGTGCCGAGCCGGACCTCCGCGAACGATCCATCCCCCCGGATCGCTCGCACCAAAACGCAACGGGCCGCTCACCAACCCCCGGTGAGCGGCCCGTTGTGCGTTTCTGTAGGGTGGCCCGCTCTCTCCGAGAGCGGGGTTCGGATTCCGCTCTCGGAGAGAGCGGGCCACCCTATTCCTTCTTCCGCGTGCTGTCCTGGTCCATGCCGTTCATCGTCTCGGAGCTGTATCGCCCGAAGTTCTCTTCGGCGTTCGCCGCCTCCTCCGGGTTCTCGGCCAGGTTCTTCTTCAACTCCGCCCGCCGGTGCTTGCTGCCGCGGCGCTTGATCGCCTGCTTCAGCTTCCGCATCGTGCGCTTGTCGGGATCGGGCGGCATGGCGGCACCGGCGTGAAAGAACCGCACCCGGAGGGTGCGGAGTACATTTCAGAGCGGCTTGGCCGTCGGCAGGTTCGCGGGAAGTGGGACGGCTTTTTGAACCGGAGTCGCACCGGCCGCGGGCACGCGGATGGACGCCTTGCAGATGAGGCAGGCGACCACCTTCCCGCGGTCGGCGTCTTCCACCAACTGGTACTTGCGGCACTTCTCTTCCGGGCACCGCACGGCGATGACCATATGGCCACTCCTGGCGAGCGGCGGCCGTGAGGCCGCTGTTCTCTGGTACGGAACAGCCCGCTCACGCGGGCCGCTCGCCACGTTCGGTCACTTCTTCTTGATGTACTTGTCCGGGTTGGCCTTCAACTCGTCGGCGCAGCCGGAGCAGCACACCTTGTACTCCTTGCCGCCGATGTTCACGCTGATGGTGGCCGCCCCGCCGGTGACGATGCACTCGGCCTTCTTCGCCCCGCCGGCGAGGCTCTCCCCGTCCTTGTTCCCGCTCGCCTTGTACGTGGTGCCGGCCAGCCCCTTGCCGCCCGTCTGCACGTCATACGACACGTTCAGCCGCACGCCCTCGGCGGCCGTGCTGATCTTCACCGTGTGCACGTCGCCCGACTTGGCGTCGGTGCGGGTGAGCACGAAAATGCCCTTCTTGTCCACCGCCCCGGCGTACTCCTGCTCGGCCCCCTTCGCGTCCTTCACCGTCACCTTGTACCCCTTCGCCTTGGCGTCGTGCGCCACCACCACCTCGCCGAACGTCTTCGAGTCCGTCACCTTCGCCGCCAGCGTCGGGATGCCGTCCTTGCCGAACTTCCAGCTCCAGTCCCACTTCTCCTTGCCGAGCGGCTTCTTGGCCGCGTCCTCGGCGTTGATCGTCCACGGGCCGACGAAGTCGCTGATCTTGGCCAACTCCTCCTTCGCCGCGGCGATGTCCTTGTCGCTCGCCTTCTTGTCGTCCGCCGCGAACAGCAGGGGCAGCAGGCACGCCCCGAGCAGCGCGGCCAGTAGGATCCGAACCTTCATGAGTCTCTCCGGAGAGTGGGACACGTCCGCATCTTACGACGGCACGGCCGGCGGCGGGTTCCAAATTGCCGGCGAGTGTCGCCGTTCGCTCCGCGAACGGACGCCATCGGCCTTCCGGTTCCCCCGCAGGCCCACGCGACCGTTCGCGGAGCGAACGGCGACACTCCCCGGCCGGGGGTCATAAAATCCCCGCATGAGTGCCCCCACCCGCGACGGCGTGTCGGTCGTCCTGCCGCTCCGCACGGCCGCCGACCCGACGCGACTGCTGTCTGAATGGCTGACTGAACTGCCGAAGTGCGGGCGGGCGTGGGAACTGGTGTGCGTGGCCGACGGCGTGAGCGTGCCCGATATGCCCGACGTGACGGTGCTGCGGCACGAGACGCCGAAGGGCTACGGGGCGTGCGTGCGGACGGCGTTGCCGGAGTTGAAGCACCCGCTCGTGCTGCTGACGGCCGACGACTACCCGTACACGCCGGCCGACCTGACCAGGCTGCTCGACCGCATCGACACGCCCGGCGAGTTCCCCGACCCGGCGACCGGCGAGTGGAAGCCGCGGACGCCCGACCTCGTGGCCGGTGCCCGCACGGGGGTGCCCGAACCGGGACTGCTGAGGGTGGCGGGGGCGGTCTTCCGCGGGTTCTGCAAACTGGTGTTCGACATCCCGCTCGAACCTGGGCCGGGGTGGTACGGCGCGGGCGAGACGGCGAGGGCGTGGCGGGCGTGGCTCACCTACGGCGTGCCGCTGCACGACCCGCACTGCGGGTTCAAGCTGGTGCGGAAGGCGTTGCTGGAACGCTTCCCGATCCAGTGCGACGGCGACATGGTTCACGTCGAGCTGGTGGCGAAGGCGACGTTCCTGACGTGCATGATGGACGAGGTGCCGCTGTCGCCGAAGCCGGATCGCGTGCCGAAGAGCGTGTGGACGAAGGCCGACAAGAAGGTGCTGTGGGGCAAGCCGAAGTTCGCCCACAAGAAAGTGGATCCGTCCTGTCCCAATCCCGAGTTGGTCACACCGGTGACCCGCCGCGGAGCGGCGGCAGATGTTAGCCAGGGGTGAAGTGAGCCGAAGGCGAACGGAACCCCTGGACAGCGTGCCCAACAACACACAAGTCCCGGAGGGGCGACAGAAGCGATTTCTGTCGCCCCTCCGGGGCTTGTTCCATTTCTCACCCCTCATCCAGGGGTTCCGTCGCTCGCCTTCGGCTCGCCGACTCCACCCCTGGCTAACATCTGCCGCCGCTCCGCGGCAGCGAACCGCGGCTTCCCCTCACCCGATCAGCTTTCGCAGCTCCTTCACGTGCTTGGGCACGGCGACGGTCGCGTCCTCGGCCGCCTCGTATTCCAGCACCACGCACCCGTCGAACTTGGCGTCCTTCAAGATTTTCACCATCTTGCCCAGGTCGGCGTCTTCCTTCTTCTTGCCGCCGGGGTTCACCTCCGTCTTCACCTGACACACCACGCCATACGGCGCGATCTTCGCCACGTCCGAGTACGGGTCGTCGGTCTTGAAGTTGCCGGTGTCGATGTTCACCCCCAGCCACGCACTCTTGATCGGCTTCACCAGCGCGAGCAGTTGCTCGGGCGTGGCGGTGATGCCGCCGTGGTTTTCGAGTGCCAGGATCACGCCCGCCTTCTCCGCCGCCGGCAGACACGCCTCGATGCTCGCCACCACCCGCTTCTGCGCGTCTTCGAGCTTCTCGTCCTTCTCCAGGTCGCCGGCGAAGATGCGGACCGTCTTCGCCCCCACGTCGCCGGCCAGTTGGATCCACGCGAGCGCCTTCTTCACCTCGTCGGCCCGCTTGGCGTCGTCCTTCAGGGTGAACTTGTTGCCGATGGGCACGCCGGACACGGCCCGCTTCTTCTTGGCCGCGTGGGCGGCCAGCTTCTTGGCGTACTCGGCCGTCTGCTCGGCCCAGTAGTACGAGGTGAGTTCGACGGCATCGAGCGGCAGGTCGGCGGCCAGGTCGATGAACTCGAACAGGGTCATCGTTGGCTTCTTCAGGTCGAGCTTCTGGCGGAAGCTGTACGCGGCGAGGCCGAGTTGCAGGGTCGGCTTGTCCGGCCGCTTGATCGGGTCGATGGCGACCGCGACCGGGGCGACGACGGCGGCGGCGAGGAACGCGCGACGGGAAAGCATGGGGGACCTCAAGGCGAGCGGCCCGCGTGAGCGGGCTGGTGAGTGGCGAAGAACCAGGGGGCTGACGCCCCCCGCTCGCCTATTTCAATCCGAGCACCTTGTCCATCCGTTCGGCCACGTCGGCCAGCCACTTCTCGTCGCCGCCGGCCACCTCACTCGTCGCCCACCCGTCGTACCCGATCTCGCCGAGGGCTTTCAGCACCTCCGGCCAGTCCTCGCTCCCCTCGCCGATCTTCGCCTTGAACCCGTCGCCGTCCTTGCCCGACGCCTTCGCCAGGTCGGTGCTGTACCCCTTGAAGTCGAACTTCACCATCCGCTTGCCCAGCTTGCGGATCCAGTCGGCCGGGGCCACCCCGTACTTGATCATGTTCGAGATGTCGAAGTACGCCGCCACGTACTCGCTCTTGAACTGGTCCACGTACTCCACCAGTTGCTCGGGCTTGGTGATGAAGTTGTTCCACACCGTTTCGATGGCGATCTTCACCTTCAGCTTCTCGGCCAGGGGCAGGGCCTTCTTCACCTCGGCCGCGCTCCGCTCGAAGCACTGCTCGTAGGTGGCGTCCTTGTTCACCACGCCGGGCACCAGGAGCACGGTGTCGGCCCCGACCGTCTTGGCGTCGTTCAGCGCGCCTTCGAGGGCCTTCAGCCCCTTCGCCCGCACTTCCTCTTTGGGGTGCGAGAGGGTGTCGGTCCAGTGAACGGAGTCGATGACGCCGTGGACCAGAATGCCCGTCTCCTTGGTGGCGGCGACGACCTCGTCGAGTTTCAGCCCGCTCGGGCTGTCGATCTCGACGCCCTGGAAGCCGAGCGTCTTGATGGCGTTGAACTTGTCCGTCGGCGTGCCCTTGATGCCGATCATGCTGAACTTCACGGCCTTCTTCAGCTTCGGCTTCTTGGCGTCGGCGGCGGGCAGCAGGGCGGCGGCGGTGAGGGCCGCGGACGCGGCGAGGAACTGGCGGCGGGTGTTCATAGTGCGGAGTGCGGAATGGGGAATGCGGAATGGGAGGAGTACGGAGTGCGGAATGGGGAGTGCGGAGTGGTCGAGAGGCAAGAGGCGGGTGCCGATCCGCCGAGTGGTCTGCGAAGGCTGAGAGTGTGGAGTGACCTGTTTCCACTCCGAACTCCCCGCTCCGCACTCCGCACTCGGCGAATTCCGCATTCCCCGCTCCGCACTCCGCACTCACACTACGCCTTGCCCTTGGCCAGCTTGTACTGGCCGGGGACGGGCACGTCGGGCATGGCGAGGTCGCCGAACTCGTACTTGTCGGGCGTCAGCTTCTGGTTGGACGCGAGCAGGTCCTTCCAGGTGATCCGCTTGCCGGTGTACGCCGCCTCGCGGCCGAGGATGCTCATCAGGGTGCTGTGCGCCGACACCTCGCCGTCGTTGATCGGCTCGCCCTTGCGGATGCTGGCGAACAGTTCGTCGTGCTCCGTCTGGTACGCCTCGCTCAGCGGCACGTCCTTCGTCTGCCACGTCTTGCCGTCGGCCACGATGGAGTGGTTCTTCAGGTCGCACTTGCCCTTCGTGCCGTAGGCCAGGTCCACCTGCTCCGTCAGACAGCCGCTCACCTGTCGGCACTGGTTGAACACCTTCGCCCCGTTCGCGTACTCGAACACCACGCTGAAGTTGTCCCAGATGTTGCCGTACTTGTCGTCGGTGCGGCTCTGCCGCCCGCCCGACCCGTTGGCCGAGACGGGCAGCGCCCCGCCCATCAGCCACGCCGCCTTGTCGATGGTGTGGATGTTCTGCTCGACGATGAAGTCGCCGCTCAGCCAGGTGTAGTAGTACCAGTTGCGGATCTGCTGCTCCATCTTGCTCGTCTTCTCCCACGGCCCGCGGTACCACAGTTCGCCCGTCAGGTACGTGCTGTACACCACCTGCACCTCGCCGATGGCCCCGTCCAGCACCCGCTTCATCGTCTCCCGCTTGGGCGCGTGGTAGCGGTACGTGAACCCGCTCACCAGGCTCTTCTTGTTCTCCTTCTGCTTCGTCACGCTGTCCAGCACGCTCTTCAGCCCGGCCACGTCGGTGGCGTGCGGCTTCTCCATGAAGATGTGCTTCTTCTTGTCCACGGCGTAGGCCAGGTGCACCGGGCGGAAGCCGGGGGTGGAGCACAGGAGCACCACGTCCACCCCGCTGTCGATGAGCTGCTTGTACCCGTCGAACCCGCTGAACTTCATCCCGTCCTTCACGTCGATCCGCGAGGCCAGGTCGGTCTTGTGCTTGGCGTCCAGTTGCTCGGCCGTCCCGGTGATGCCCTTCAGCCCGGCCGCCAGCAGGTCGGGGAAGATGTCGCACATGGCGACCAGCTTGCAGTTGCGGTCGGCCTTGAGGGCCTCGATGGCCGCCCCGCTGCCCCGCCCGCCGCACCCGACCAGACCCACTTTCAGGGTGTCGGAGCCGGCCGCGTGGACCGGGGTGGCGGTGGAGAGCAGCACCCCGCCGGCGGTGGCGGCGGCGGCGGACGCCGTGAGAAACTTGCGGCGGGAAGGGCGGTCGGGGGTGGCCATGGGTGGTTCACCGGAGGGGAGAGGGCGGGTGGGATCGACGGGAGTATTTTGGCGACCGGCGGGGCGGCTGTCACGATGAAAACGGCGGAGTTTCGCCGGGTCAGGGCTGTTCAGTGGGTCAATCCGGGGGAGGTTTTGAACCACGAAGATCACCAAGGACACGAAGCAAGGCCGTGACATGCGGGCCTTTTCTCCCATCGTGCTCTTGGTGCCCTTTGTGGTTGAGCACTGGTTTTATTCTCCGAAGTGCCGTGTCCGCCCGTCGGGTCCGTCTTGACTCCCCCGCCGGCCGGTTTATAAGCCGCGACCCGGATTGTCCCACGGTGTGGGTTTGCAAGGCACGGTCCCGACCGCGGACCCGTGTACGGAGGCGGCGTGACGCTGCGGACCGCGATCCTCTGGAGTTCGCTGCTGTGCGCCTTCGCGGCGGTCGGTCGGGCACAGACCGACCCGCCCGGGCGGGCGCTCCCGCTCCCGCCCATCAGTCCCATTCCCGACCCCACCCCGCCGAAGGGGCTGTCCGACCCGCCCCCCCGTCCGAACGTGAGCACCAGCTTCCAGAAGCCGGGCGACGGCCGCACGCCGTTCGCCCTGCCCGGCCCGGTGACGCCCGAACGCCCCCGCGACCCCATCCCCACCCCGCCGCCCACCGACCTGCCACTCGGCGGGCGGGTGACGCTGCCCAGCGGCGGGCAGCAGGTGATCCGCTTCGGCCCGCGGTACGGCCAACTGAACACGGCCAAGAGCGAGCCGGTGGCGGACGACGACGACCCGACCAAGAAGAACACGCAGCGGGTGGTCTACCGGGGCGGGCTGGTCATCAACGTGGAGTACGTGGCCGGGGCGGACGGCGTCAAGCGGGTGGAGCTGGCCGCCGACAACGTGGTCATGTGGATCAAGGGGGTGAAGAGCGACTTCAGCTTGAATGACACGCTGAAGGTGGACCCGCCGAAGTCGCCCTCCGACGCGGAGAAGAAGAACGGGGAGAAGAAGGACGGGGAAGAAAAGGAGCGGGTGAAGGTGCTCATGTACCTGTCCGGGACGGTGGTCATCCGCACCGAGTCGGGGCAGTCCACGTTCGGCGGCAAGACGGAGCAGGTGTTCCGGGCGGCCGAGGTGTTCTACGACGTGGACAACAGCCGGGCGGTGGCGGTGAACGCCGACCTGGAGACGAAGTTCTCGGCCGGGTTCGACAGCATCCACATCCGGGCGGCCGAGATCAACCAACTGGGCCGGCACGACATCCGGGCGTTCGACGCCATCACGTACTCGAGCAAGCGGCCGGCCGACCCGTCGCTCACGTTCAACAGCCGGAACGTGACCATCACCGAACAGGTGACGGAGCGGCGGAACGTGTTCGGGCGGGTGTACCGCGACCTGTGGACGGGCGAGCCGGAGGTGGCGAACGAGCGGCGGATGGTGAGCGAGCGGAACACCGCCCGCATCCTGGGCGTGCCGGTGTGGTACAGCCGGCAATCGACCCTCGACATCGACGACCCGACCGGGCCGGTGTCGGCCGTCGCCTTCCGCTCCGACCGCGTGTTCGGCCAGTTCCAGGCGTACAGCACGTTCGACGCCTACGACCTGCTCGGCGTCCGCCGCCCGCAAGGCAACCAGTGGCTCGTCCACGCCGACTACATGGCCCTCCGCGGGCCGGGCCTGGGGACCGACTTCAACTACGTCAACCTGTTCGGCCCGGCGTACAAGAACGTGGGGGCGGTCACCGCCTACGGCCTGTACGACCAGGCGGAGGCCGACCAGTTGGGCGGGTTCCGCGGGACGGAGCCGCGGTTCCCGAAGTTCCGCGGGCGGTTCCAGTGGGTGCACAACCAGGACTTGTACGAGGAGGGGACGGCCTTCACCCGCCTGCAAGCGCAGTTCGCCTACCTGAGCGACAACAACTTCTACGAGCAGTTTTACAAGCTGCGGTACGACCAGGACCCGAACCCCGAGACGTTCGTGTACCTGTACGGCGGGATCGGCAACTTCGCCTGGAGCGGGCTGGCCCAGGTGAACGTCAACCGCCCGTGGGTGACGGAGACGCAGTGGCTGCCGCGGCTGGACGCGGCGCTCATCGGCCAGTCGTTCTTCGACACGCTGATTTCGACCACGCGGGCGAGCGGCGGGTACGCCCTCTTCCGCCCGGCCACGCAGGGGGCGGCGTCGGACGTGGCCGGCGAGCAGCGGGCCGTGGACACCGCCCGCGGGGACGTGTACCAGCGGCTGAGCGTGCCGTTCGACCTCGGCCCGGTGCGGCTCGAACCCTACGGGGTGGGCAGCGCCACCGGGTACACGACCGACGCCCGCGGGGAGAGCAACGGGCGGCTGTACGGGGGCGGCGGGCTGAAGGCGTCCATCCCCTTCAGCCGCTTGTACTCGGACGTTCAGAGCGACCTGCTCAACCTCCGCGGGGTGCATCACAAGGTGGAGCTGCGGGCGAACTACTTCGTGGCCGCCAGCAACACCGACCACTCCGAGCTGCCCGTCCTCGACCGGCTGAACGACGAGGCGACCGACTACAGCTACCGCGCGTGGCGGCGGCTGGGCGGGTTCATCGGCACCGGCAAAGAGGGGGAGACGTTCCGCGACACCGCCCGCGGCGTCGCCCTCACCACCTCGCCCATCTTCGACACCCAGCGGCTGGCCAACCGCCGGCTGGTGCAGAGCCGGCCGGAAGTGCTGGACAGCATGCAGGCGGTGCAACTGGAAGTGACCCAGCGGTGGCAGACGAAGAGGGGGCCGAGCGGGAACGACCACACGGTGGACGTCATGTCCCTCGACCTGGGGGCCACCTTCTTCCCCGACGCCAACCGGGACAACTTCGGCCAGTCGCTCGGCCTGCTCGAGTACAACTGGATCTGGAACGTGGGCGACCGCACGGCGGTCACCTCGTCCGGCTGGTACGACCCGTTCGAGTTCGGCACCCGCTACCTCAACCTGGGCGTGGGGTACAACCGGCCGGACGGGAGCAGCCTGTACCTGGGCTACCGGCACGTGGACCCGCTCGGCAGCCGCGTGTTCCTGGCCGTCATCGGCTACCAGTTCAGCAAGAAGTACAGCGTCAGCTTGCAGAACTCGTTCGACCTGTCGAACAACTTCTCGCAGGGGGCGACCGTCGCCTTCAACCGCACCGGGACGGACCTGACCATGTCCCTGGGCGTGTCGTACAACTCGTTCCAGAACAACTTCGGCGTGCAGTTCCTGGTCATCCCGAACGCCGCCGTGTACGGCCGCGGCGGGCGGGTGACCAACCTGTTCATGCAGTAGCGGCCGGTGCCCGTCGGGTGCAGCCGACCTCCGGGAAAGGAACGCCACCTGCGCGTGGGCAGCCGCCCCCAGGCCGAAGGCCTGAGAGTGTTCAGCCCAGGGCAACGCCCTGGGTGGTTCTTCTTCTCCAGGCCCGCGACGATCCGCTCGATCGCGCGCGTGAAGTCATCGAGCGTGACCTGCTCTCCGCGCCGGCGCGTTGCAAGCAGCGCGGCCTCATTGACGAGGTTGGCCAGGTCGGCGCCGGAGAATCCCGGTGTCAGCGCGGCGATCTTCTCTTCTTCCAGATCGGCCGCGAGCGTGACCTTGCGGGAATGCACTTTCAATATCGCGACGCGCCCGCGCTTGTCGGGCCGATCGACAAGGACTTGCCGATCGAAGCGCCCGGCGCGCAGCAACGCCGGATCGAGAATCTCGGGTCGGTTCGTCGCCGCCAGCAGCACCACGCCATCCCGCGGATCGAAGCCGTCG
>JANNQE010000599.1:0-1685 GCA_031441625.1 Planctomycetia bacterium | reverse complement strand
AGGGTGGACCAGTCGTGGACGACCAGGTGGACGCGGCTTGGGCGGGCGGCGGTGGCGTCGCGGGCGGACTGGAGGAGGGGGGTCATGAGGGCCGCGGAGGGGACGGCGTCGTTGGTGGTGAACCGCCACAACTTCTGGGCGAAGGAGGCGGCCAGGGTGGCCGCGTCGGGCGGCGGCGCGTCGCCCGGACGGGCGGGGGTGGCGGACCGCCCGCCGCGTTGCAACCCGTTCACCAGGGCCAGGTAACAGGCTTGCAGCCGCGGTTCGAGAGGCGGGAGGGCGAGGTCATGCGGGACAGTGTCCCACAACCCACGACTTGTGTAGAGACCAATGCTCCCCAACGGGGAGAGGTGTGAAAACCACCAACTGCGTAACTCGTATTCTGTTCGGATCCGTGTTCATCCCTGCCTTGTCCGCGTCATCCGCGTTCCTCCTGTTGGTTCCAAGAAGCCGGCTCATCGGCATGACAAGTGGGGATCGCCGTGACGATTCAACTTTATACAAACCGCCGACCCGCGCCAAAATTCCCGGCCCGACGGCGGCAGATTCGTCAAGTCGGGCACCGCCGGCAGCCGATTTGAACTGTACGAAGTGTTCCGTCGGGTCGCTTGCCGAGGCACCGGATGACCGCCAAACGCCTTCTTGCTTCCGTCGTGTGTGTGCCGCTGTTGGCGGCCGTGGCCGTCGGCCAGTCGTTCACCGCCCCGCCCCCGCCCAAGGCGGTGACGACCGCCGCTGCGTCCGAGCCGTTCGGCCAACAGTGGCCACCGCCCGCCTCGCTGTTCCCCGGCAAGTCGGGCGGCGTGCGGCTGGCGTCGGCCACCGACCTGGCACCGATCGTCCTGCCGCCCGCGCCGACGGCGGTGGACACGCTGACCGGCGCGGCCATGCTGCCGCCCGCGCCGGCGGTGGTGCCGGGGGCGGTGTACAGCCCGTGGGTGGGCGACAACCCGGCCGGCGGCGGGTGCTGCGGGCCGGTCGGGGCGAACGGGCCGGTGACGTATGAGGGGTACTTCCGCACCGGGGTGTCGCTGCTGAGCGGCGGCGGGGCGATGACGGCGGTGACGAAGACGTTCGGGTGGAACGTGCAGGGGGGCAGCCGCAGCCTGTTCTTCAACCCGTCGGGCGATGCCGCGTGGGTGCTGGATTTGGGCATCGGGCACACGGCGAACGCCGGCCGCGGGGCGAGTCGGCCGATCAACATCAACACCGACGCGGTCAAGTTCGGCTCGGCCGGCGGGGTGTTCCCGGTGGGCGTGCTGGAAGTCCGCCGCACCAGCCTGAACTTCGGCGTCGGGCGGGATTACTTCCTGAACGGGCCGGGGGTGGTGGGGTCGGAGCCGGGGTACGGCAACTTCCGGGCGGCGTGGGACGTGGGCGTGCGGTGGGGCACCTCCAGCGTCGGGTTCGAGCCGTTCGGCGACCCGGACGGGTACCGCCGCCGGCAGAGCATCTTCCACGGCGTGTACGGGGGCGGTCAGGGCACGTGGGAGAAGCCGATGGGGTCGTGGACGTTCTACCTGGGCGGGCGGATCGAGTGCGGGTACTACTGGGCGAACATGATCCCGCCGAACGACGGCGACTTCCGCGAAGTGAACCTGCTGCTCATGACCGGCGTGCGGTTCTGACCAATGGGACGAAGGGCACCGCCGGAATTTGAACAGAAGACAACAAAGAGAACGAAG
>JANNQE010000598.1:0-1555 GCA_031441625.1 Planctomycetia bacterium | reverse complement strand
CGCCGATGCTGCCGTAGATCATCCCGGAGCGCAGGGCGTGTTGATCGGCTGAACTCGCCGACTAGGGATGAACCATCATGGGCACGACACTCGGTTTGCATTGAGCCCCAAAGTTTGGTCCACCTCAAATGAGAGTCGTCGTCATTTCGCGGTCTTCCGTCCTCGTGGGTTCTTCGCCTTTGTCTTGTCCGCTTCCCGCTTGCACGATGCCGCAAACTCCTGCGGGGTCTTGTACCCCAAACCGCTGTGCGGACGCACCGTGTTGAACTCCCGCTTGAACACATCCGCCTGGGCCTTCGCATCCGCCACGTTCTCGAACACCGTCCGGTCCAGGAACTCGTCCCGCAGTCGGCTGTGGAACGACTCCACAAAACCATTCTCCCACGGGCTCCCCGGCGCCACCGCCCGCAACTCCACACCCTTCGACTTCAACCACTCCGCCAAGGCCGCACCCACGAACTCGCCGCCGTTGTCGCATCGCACCGACCGCGGCCGGCCCCGCCAACCCACCAAGCGACCGAACAACCGACGCACATCCGCACCGCTCAACGAACCCGCCGGAACCAGCACCAACACCTCCCGGGTGTATTCGTCCACCACGCTCAGCCACTTGAGCGGACCACCCGACGCCGTCCGGCTTTGCACGAAATCGCACGTCCACACATCGTTCGCGCCCGTCGCCGGCTTCGACACGCAACTGTTCGCGCTCGTGCCCGGATGCTTCCCCGAAGACCGTTTTTTCCTGCGAATCCGACGCTTCAGACCCAACGAACGCCACAGCCGACGCACCCGCTTGTGGTTCACCGTCCACCCGGTCGCCACCAGCCGCGCGTGAATCCGACGATACCCGTATCGCGGATGACGACGCACCAGCTTGCGGATCGCCGCGACCAGCTTCGCCTCGTCGCCGCGGGTCTTCGTCCGATACCGCACCGTCGAACGGTTCGCACCCAAGGCCCGAGCCGCCCGGCGCTGCGACACCTTGAACTTCTCTCGCAGGTGCTCCGTCGCCGCCCGCTGCTGAGGGCCGGTCACCACTTTTTTTGGGCGACCTCGCGCAGCATCTGGTTGTCCAGCATCACCTCGGCCAGCAACTGCTTGAGCCGCTCCACCTCCACCGCCAACTCGCGGACCCGGACCGTCGTATCGTCGGTGGCGTCCGCCTTGCGGCGACGCCACCGGTAGTAGCTCTGCTCCGTGATCCCGTGACGCCGGCAACTGTCGGCCACGGTGAGACCCTTGGCCACATCGCGTTCCACGGCCTTCAGGGCCGCTTGGATCTGGGCCGCCGTCCGTCGCTTCGCCATGACTTCCCCTTCTTGGGAAGCCGCGATCCTAACCGACGACTACCATTTCCGATGGACCATTTTTTGGGGAGCATGCCAATCCGTTATTGGGCCAAGGCATGGATTGGCTTGTTATGGTTGCGACTTCTCTCGCATGAGCAACGGCCACGAAGTCTTGCCGCTCAATTAAATCTCGCCAGTTCAGAACGGCGGCTCGTGAAGCTTCCAAGGCGTCAAGGGACGCAGCGCAATCGGCGAAGTTTTCGGAG
>JANNQE010000597.1:0-5738 GCA_031441625.1 Planctomycetia bacterium | reverse complement strand
CCCCTGGGCGAAGGCGTCCATCCCGCCGATGTGGGCGTGGAACAGGTCCACCGGCTCGAAGCTCTCGCGGCGGACTTTGGCGTCGAAGTTCAGCCCGCCGCGGCCCAGCCCGCCGGCGTTCAGGATCACCAGCATCATCTGAGTGGTGGTGTACAGGTTGGTCGGGAACTGGTCTGTGTCCCAGCCGATCAGTTCGTCGCCCCGGTTCGCGTCGATGCTGCCGAGCATGCCGTAGCTGGCCGCGTAGGTCATCTCGTGGAACATGCTGTGCCCGGCGAGCGTGGCGTGGTTCGTCTCCAGGTTGAACTTGAACTCCTTCTCCAGCCCGTAGGTGCGAAGGAAGGCCATGCACGCGGCGGCGTCGCTGTCGTACTGGTGGGTGGTCGGCTCCTTCGGCTTCGGCTCGATGAGGAACTGTGCGTCGAGGCCGATCTTGTTGCGGTGTTCGACGGCCATGTGCAGGAACTTGGCCAGGTGGTCGAACTCGCGTTTCAAGTCGGTGTTGTACAGGTTGTGGTAGCCCTCCCGCCCGCCCCAGAAGACGTAGTTCGTGCCGCCCAACTCCTTCGTACACTCGAGCGCCTTCTTCACCTGTGCCGCGGCGTAGGCGAACACGTCGGCGTTGCAACTGGTGCTCGCCCCGTGGACGAACCGCGGGTGGCTGAACAGGTTGGCCGTGCCCCACAGCAACTGAATGCCCGTCTCCTGCTGCTTCACCTTCAGCTTGGCCACCACCTGGTCGAGCAGTTGGTTCGTCTCGCGGAGGTCGTCCCCGTAGCCGCTGATGTCGCGGTCGTGCCAGCAGTAGTACGGCACGCCCAACTTCGACATGAACTCGAAGCCCACGTCGATGCGGGTCATGTCCATGGCGTGCGTGTCGCCGCCGGTCTCCCACGGGCGGACGGCGCAGCCGGGACCGAACGGGTCGCCGCCGGTGCCGCGGAAGGTGTGCCACCAACAGACGGCGAACCGCAGGTGGTCCTTCATCGTCTTGCCGTCCACCACCTCGGTCGGGTTGTAGTGGCGGAAGGCGAGCGGGTTCTTGCTGTCCGGCCCGTCGTATTTGATGACCGGAACGTCGGGGAAGTATTGCATGCGCGGGGTCCGAGCGGGGAGGGTCTGAGGGAAAGGGTAGCGGGCGATGTGCGCAGCGGATAGCGAGGAGGCGAAATCCGCGCCGGTGTTTTCGGGCGAACCACGACCGCAAGGTCGGCGGGTGCGAACTCAGGCGGGTTCATCCGCCACCCGCGGCCCTTGCGGGCCGAGTTCGTCATGAACCGGCGGACTCGCGTCGCGCCGTTCGCCGGCTAACGGTTGTAAAGGAAATGCTTGGTGTTCAGCAGGGTCCACAGCACGTCTTCGACCGCCTCGCGGCGCGTGATCGCTTCCTTCCCGTTGAACAAGTCGAGCATCGCGGTCTGTTCAGGGTTCGTCGGGAAGCGGCTGTGCGTGGACAGGTACAACTCGTCCACAATCGCGGCGGGTGTTTTGTCGCCGTCGGCGAGTTGGCGGGCGACGCCGCGCTTGGAGCGAATCTTCGCCTCGATCTCCTCGGCGTTCATCAGGTGCAACGCCTGGGCGATGCTCGGCTCGGTGCTCCGCTCGCACTCGCACACGCTGACCCGCGCCGGCCGGCCGAACAGTTGCAGGAAGTACGAAGGCATCCGGTTGTCCCAAAGCTGGATGGCCCGCGTGCCCTCCGGGGTGCCGTTGAACTTCTCCGGCACGCCGGTCGTCTGGCAGATCGCATCGAGCAGCACCTCGGCCGGCAGGGTGCGACTGCGGGCGTGGCTGAAGTTCTGCTCGTCGTCGGCGTTCGCCTTCGTCGCCCCCGCCAGTTGATACACCCGCGAGTTCAGGACGGTGCGGGCGACGGCTTTCAGGTCGTACTTCGACGCTACGAGGTGCTTCGCCAGCGCAGCCAACAGCGGCTCGTTCGCGGCTGGGTTGGTCAGCCGCAAGTCGTCGATCGGCTCGATCAGCCCGCGGCCGAAGGAGTGCGACCAGAGGCGGTTCACGATCATGCGGGCGAAGTACGGGTTGTCGGGTGCGGTCATCCAGTCGGCCAATGCCACGCGGCGGTCGGTGCGGTCGGGGAAGGTCAAGTCTTTCCCGCCCAGCACGCGGGTCGGGATCGGCTTCCCGGTACGAGGGTGTTTCAGGTCGGCCCCGCCGCTCGACACGATGGCTTCGCTGCCTGCCACTCCTTTGCGCGTCAGCCCGGTGAAGAAGCCTGCCAGCGCGAAGTAGTCGTCCTGGCCCCAGCGGTCGGACGGGTGGTGGTGACACTGCGCGCACTCGATCCGCACGCCGAGGAACACCTGCGAGAGCGAACGGCTCATCACCTCCGGGGTGCCGAGCGTCCGGTACAGACCCGCCGGGCCGGGGCTGGTGATCTTTCCTTCGGCAGTCAGGATGTCGCGGGCGAACTGGTCGTACGGGCGGTTGTCGGCGAACTGCTGCCGCAGCCATCGGTGGAAGGCGACCGAGCCGTTCGCCCCGAGAACGTCGCGGTCCACCCGCAACAGGTCGGCCCACTTGGTCGCCCAGAAGTCGGCGTACTCCGGGCGGTCGAGCAGCCGGTCGATCAGCTTCGCCCGTTTCTTGGCGTCGCTGTCGGCCAGGAACTCGCGTGCTTCTTTTGCCGTGGGCAGCGTGCCGATGACATCGAGGAACACGCGGCGGAGGAACGTGGAATCGTCGGCGAGGTCGCTCGGCGGGATGCCGAGCTTGGCCAACTTGTCCCACACTTGCCCGTCGATGAAGTTGGTTTCCGGCGGGCGGGTGAATGTGTTTCCCGTTCGCGGAACACTGAACCGGGCAACCGTCACCTGACCCAGATATCGCACCAGGATGGCCGCCTCGCCCGGAATCTGTGCCGCCTGCACGAACCCGCCGCGGTCCACGCCGGCAATGGTGGTGGCGTTCGACTCGAACTCGGTTTCGGCGGTCACGTCCCGCCGCCGCCCGCGGGCGTCGATGGCCGTCACGCGCAGTTGCTGCGACCCGCCGAGTGACAGCACCTTGTCAGTGGGTTCGACTTCGACGCTCACCACCGGCGGGGCGGTCTCGGTGCGCAAGTTCGCCCCCTCCGCGATCCACCGCACCAGCCGCTTGTACGGCAGCGTCCCCTCGTGCAGCTTCTTCCCCCCGCCGTGCGGCGTGCGGCCGGTGCCCTTCATGACGAACAGACTGCTTTCGGGTGCCGCCGGCAACACCCGCCGCCCGCGGCTCTCGGCGGTGATCGCTTTGTGGTCCGCCTCCGGGTCGAACCCGAACACGCTCAGCTTGAACCCGTTCTGCCCCTCCGCCTTGCCGTGACAGCCCCCGCCGTTGCACCCGGCCTTCGTGAGCAATGGCATCACCTGCTGCTCGAACGACACCGCGGCGGGTGACTTCACCCCACGCACCACCACCCGCACCGTCGCCGACTGGCCGTCGTGCTGAATGCGAACGTCGGACGTGCCTTCGCCCCGCGGTTCGAGTTGCCCGCGAGCGGTCACGCCGGCAACGGCACTATCAACCACTTCGTATTTCACACGGTGCGTCAGGTCAGTCGTGCCAGAGTTGACGAGCAGTTGATGCGTCGATTCCGGGCCGTCGAGAACCACTTCAGCGGGAGTGACCTTCAATACGTCCGCCGCGAACGCCGTACTAAAGGACGCGATGAGGCCAGCCAGGAATGGCAGCGTGCGAAGCATGTGAGGGTGAAAACTGCGAGCGCCGGCGGGGCGGGGGCGGGAGTTCGTCTTTTAGAAAGAGTACCCCGAAGTGCGGCAATGCTCAAGCAGTTCGTTAGAATGCCGGTCATTCCTCAGGGGATCGCGCCATGCCGGCCCGCACGTTCGCCGTCGTCCTGCTACTCGCCGTCGGTGCCGCCTCCGCCGCTGATCCGGTGCCCGAGAAGTTGAAGGAGAAGCTGAAACTCGACCCGTTCTACGAGAAGTATGTGGACGCCGACGGGCTGCCCATCCTCGGCTCGAAGAAGGTGAGCGACGACGCTCTCGCGGAGGCCGCGTGGGTCGTGCGGAAGATGCTCGACGGCCGCAAGGATCTCCTCGAAGCGATGGCGAAACAGAACGTGAGGGCGGTCATCATGGCGAAGGACGAGTTCACCACCGACGTGCCGGAACAGATCAACATGAGGCCGAAGCTGTACTGGGACCGCCGCGCCCGCGGGCTGGGGGCCACGCCGCGGGTGCCGGTGGTGAGCGGGGCGGAAGAGAACCTGCTGAGCTTCCGACGCGACCCGTACCCGAACGAGAACATCTTCCTGCACGAGTTCGCCCACGCCATTCACGGCACCGGGCTGAATAAAGTCGATCCGACGTTCGACAAGCGGCTGAAGGACGCCTACAAGGCGGCGATGGACCGCGAGCTGTGGAAGAACACGTACGCCGCCACGAACGCCGGCGAGTACTGGGCCGAGGGGGTGCAAGACTGGTTCGACGACAACGCCCCGCCGGACGCGTTGCACAACCAGGTGCGGACGCGGGCCAAGCTGAAGGAGTACGACAAGGAACTGGCCAAGCTGTGCGAAGAGGTGTTCGGCGACAAGGAGTGGCGGTACTCGAAGCCGAAGGACCGCAAGGCCGAAGACCGCGCCCACCTGAAGGCCTACGACCCAAAAGAGGTGCCGACCTTTCGCTGGCGGGACAGCGACTTGGGCGACATGCCGGTGCTGGTGGTGCAGACCGCCCTCGGCGATTTCGAGGTGGAACTGGACGCGAAGTCGGCGAAGGCCGCGGCGACCAACTTCGTGAAGGTGGCGCTCGAC
The DNA here is from genome assembly GCA_031441625.1 of Planctomycetia bacterium. Classification (GTDB taxonomy): domain Bacteria; phylum Planctomycetota; class Planctomycetia; order Gemmatales; family Gemmataceae; genus JALHQU01. The sequence continues at coordinate 961 of JANNQE010000597.1, read as the reverse complement.
GGCGGGTTCCACTCCGGGCACTTCGACCGGCTGAGCGGCGGAGGGGCGTGGGCGACTGTGAGTGCCGAGTGGAAGAAGAAGTGGGCGAAGGAACTGAAGCTGGACAAGCTGCCGGCGAGCGAGGCAGTGGCGGTGACGGACGGCGCGGTGGCGCTCGTCCGCGACGACACCGGGGTGACGGGGTTCGTGGTGTTCAACGGTGACAAGCCGGACGCGGGCAAGGCGGACATCGTCGTCGTCGGCAAGCTGACGAAGGGCAAGGAGGTCGTGGCCAAGCTGATGGAGCAGCCGGCCGACGGCGGCACGCTGAAGAAGCCCGTGGACATCCGCCGTGTCATCCGGAACCAGTGATGGCCAGAAATCCGGAAGATGGCGGCGGGGCGTGATACAATCCCCACCCCCGCCGATCCGCTCTCGTCTGGGCCTCTTCCCATGTCCTTCCCGTCGCGCCGAGACGCCCTCAAGCTGTCTGCCGCCGCCCTCACCCCGCTCGCGTTCGCCCGTGCCGACGACAAGCCGAAGCCCAAGTCGGTCGCCGCGGTCGTCACCATCTACACGCCCAAGTCGCACGCCGACGTGATCCTGACGAAGATCCTGGAAGGGTGGAAGCACGACGGCGGGGCCGGTCCGGCGCTGAAACTGGCGGCGCTGTATGTCGATCAGTTCCCCAAGAACGACATGGCCCGCGAGATCTGCAAGAAGCACGGCGTGCCCGTCTTCGACAGCATCGAGAAGGCCGTCACCGTCGGCGGCAAGGCGATCCCGGTCGATGGCGTCGGTGATCTCCTCGAAGAACCGCTTCCGCGGGTACTGCTTCTGGCCGAGCTTGTTCGTCGGGTAGTCGCCGTGCTCGCCGATGCTCAGCACGCCATCGACCGGGATCGCCTTGCCGCCGACGGTGACGGCCTTCTCGATGCTGTCGAAGACGGGCACGCCGTGCTTCTTGCAGATCTCGCGGGCC
>JANNQE010000596.1:0-4316 GCA_031441625.1 Planctomycetia bacterium | reverse complement strand
GGCCGTTGACGAGCCGCGTCGGGTCGTACTCCTTCGTCCACTTCAGGATGGCGTTCGTGTCGTGCTGGCCCCAGCCTTCGTTGAAGGGAACCCAGCAGTAGATGGACGGGAAGAATTTCAGGTGATCGATCATCGCCTTCAATTCGTGGCGGAACTGCTTCTTCTCCTCGTCGGTGAACTGATCGTCGGCGTCGGACTTGCCGCCGGGCGGGATGAAGTGTTTCTTCGTCCGGTTGATGGCGCTCGGCATGTCCTGCCACACCAGTAGGCCGAGCGTGTCGCAGTGGTAGTAGTACCGGCTCGGCTCCACCTTGATGTGCTTCCGCAGCATGTTGAAGCCGAGCTTCTTCAGCACCTCCAGGTCGTACTTCATCGCTTCGTCCGACGGCGGCGTGAGCAAACCGTCTGGCCACCAGCCCTGATCGAGCGGGCCGTACTGGAACAGCGGCTTGCCGTTGAGCAGCAGGCGTTGCACGCCGTCTTTGTCCTTCCCAACGCCGACGGTGCGGAAGGCGAAGTAACTGTCCGCGGTGTCGATGGTGTCGCCGCTGGCACAGCCGAGGAGCGAAACCGAGACTTGGTACAAGTGCGGGTTGTCCGGCGTCCACGAGACTGGCTTCTTCAGTTCGAGAAGCGCCTTATTGCTTTCGACCAGCCCGGTCACTGCGAATGACTCTGGCTTGCCGACGGACGCACGGACAACAACAGATTTCGTGTCTCCGCCGATGTCCACAATGCACTCGACCGTGTTGTTGGCAGCGTCCGTCTCGAACCGCACGCCCTTGATGTAGGAGCGCTCCGGTACCGGCTCCATCCACACCGTCTGCCAGATGCCGCTGACGGGCGTGTACCAGATGCCCTCCGGCTTGCTCAGTTGCTTGCCGAGCGGTTGACTCCCCTTCTCGGTCGGGTCCCACACCCGCACCACCAGTTCGCCCTTGCGGTCCTTCAGCGCGTCGGTGATGTCGAACGAGAACGGGTCGTGCATCCCTTTGTGGGTGCCCAGTTCCTTTCCATTCACCCACACCGTCGCTTCCCAGTCCACCGCCTCGAAGTTCAGCCGCACCCGCTGTCCCTTCCACGCGGTGGCGTCGATATCCCGCCGATACCACAACTCGTCCTTCTCCGTCGGGTGCTTGCCCACCCCGCCGAGCGCACTCTCGGCACAGAACGGCACCAGAATCTTGCCGTCCCACTTCTCCGGCCGCTTCTCCCCCTTCGGGCGGATGGCGTAGTCCCACAGGCCGTTCAGGTTGGCCCAGTCCTTCCGCACCAACTGCGGGCGGGGGTACTCGGCCCACGGCGTCTTGTCGGCGGTGATCTGCTTGCCCCACTTGGTCATGAGCGGGGCAGCAGCCGGCTTCCAGTCGGCAGCGAACGCCGGCACCGCCAGCAGCAGGAGGGGGAGCAAGGGGAGTGAGTGTCGCATTGAAGGAACTCCGAAAAGAGGCCACGGATGAACACGGATGAAGAACGATTCAGACCATTTCTTCAGTTCGGATCGTGTCCTGATCCGTGTTCATCCGTGGCTGTTTTACACGAGCCGCCCTCATCCATACCGCATCCGGATGGTCGGGATGAGGTACTCGGCGAACGCTGCGGTCATGTCGTACCGCGGGGCGAGGCCCCAGTCGAGGCGGGCGGCGGTGTCGTCCACGTCGGCCGGCCAACTGCCCACGATGCTCGCCCGCTTCTCGTCCACTTGATACGTCACGTCCGCCTTCGGGAAGGCCCGCCGCACGATCACCTCCACCTCACCCGCAGTCGGGGCGAACGAGCCGATGTTGTACACCACGCGGGTCAGCTTCCGCTTGTCCGCGGTGGTCAGCTTGAAGATCGCTTCCACCGCGTCGGGCATGGCCATGAACGGGATGCGGGCGTCGGAGCGCACGAAGCAGGCGTAGGGCTGGCCTTGCGCCGCCGCGTGCAGCATCTCCGGCACGTAGTCGGACGTGCCCCCGCTCGGCACCGTAGCGGCCGAAATCAGCCCTGGAAAGCGGATGCAGCGGAAGTCGATCTTGCCCGCCTTCGGCCCGGCCGAGAGCTGACGAAAGTGGCGGTCGTAGTACCGCCCGAGGTGTTCGCAGTACAGCTTGTTCGCCCCGTACATGTTGGTCGGGAAATTGAACTCGTCCTCCTTCACCCGCCCGGCCCGGCTCTTAGTGGCGGCGTCCGGCAGGCCGTACGCGGCGATGCTGCTGGGATAAAAGAATACCACGTTCCGGCCGTGGCTCTCCCCTTCCTTCTGGGCGAACTCGAGCAAGTTGAGCGTGCCCTCCACGTTCACCTTGTGGGCGAGCGCCGGGCTGAACTCGCTCCGGGTGCTCAGCAGAGCCGCCAGGTGGAACACCTGATCGACTTCGTACTCGGCGTGGATGCGGTCGAGCAGCTGCGTATCGAGGATGCTGCCGACGAACTCCTTGCGGACCTTCTTCGCCAGGTCCGGCGCGAGCGGGTTCAGGTCGAGGGTAATGATCGGCCGGTCGGAGTTGGCGTTCAGGCGGTCGATCAGCCCGTGGCCGATCTCGCCGCCGGCGCCGGTGATGAGGATGCTGGGTTGTCGGGACATGGTGTTCGGTGGTGACGGATGGGGGACATGATATGCCACCCGGTCTTCGCCGCGAACCGCCTGTTAGCCCGACGCGCGAGCGAGGGGCCAGCTACTCGTCCGAACAGCAGGAGAGGTCCGTGACACCAGTAGCCTTCTGCTTGTCCGCGTCGTCGGCTGGCCCCTCGCTCGCGCGTCGGGCTAACAAGTCAGAGAGGGGGTGAGTCCGATTCCCTGCCCCTACAATACCACCACCAGTGGACCCAACCCGTGTGGGAGCAGATATGGCCGTCGCCGTCGAAGTGCCGAAGGGAGCCGAGACCGTCACCGAGGGCCGCATCGCCCGCTGGATGGTGTCCGACGGGCAGGCGGTGAAGGTCGATCAGCCGCTGCTCGAACTGGAGACCGACAAGGCGACGATGGAGGTGCCTTCCCCCGCCGCCGGCGTCATCACGATCCTGATACCGGCCGACTCGGTGGTGCAGGTGGGGCAGAAGATCGCCGACATCGACCCGGCGGGCAAACCGGCTGAGGCGAGCGGCGGGCGTCAGCCCGCTGTTGCGGAGGCGAAACAACAGCCCGCTGACGCGGGCCGCTCAGAGGTCCGCGCCTCCCCCGCCGCCGCCGCCGCCATCCGCGACAAGGATCTGGATCCGGCCAAGATTCCCGCCACCGGCCCCGGCGGACGCATCACGAAAGACGACATCATCAGGAGTCAGGAGTCAGGTGTCAGGAGTCAAGATGCACAGGTGAACGGGCCGAAGGCGGACGACAAAGCCCTGACCAAAGTCACGGCCCAAGTGGTGCCCATCCCGGTGCCGCGGGAGGAAGGCATCCGCGAGACCCGCCAGCCGATGAGCATGATCCGCAAGCGGATCGGCGAGCGGTTGCTGGAAAGCCAGAACACGACCGCCACGCTGACCACCTTCAACGAAGCCGACATGTCGGCCGTTCAGGACCTGCGGGCGAAGTACAACGAGAAGTTCGAGAAGAAGTACGGCGTGAAGATCGGGTTCATGAGCGTGTTCGTGAAGGCGGCGGTGGAGGCGCTGAAGGCGTTCCCCACCGTCAACGCCCGCATCGACGGCAACGACGTGGTGCAGCAGCACTTCTACGACATCGGCGTGGCCGTGAGCACCGAGAAGGGGCTGATGGTGCCGGTGCTCCGCGACGCCGACAAGAAGACCTTCGCCGACATCGAGAAGGCCATCGGCGACGTGGCCAAGCGCGCCCGCGACGGCAAGGTGGGCATCCAGGAGATGCAAGGCGGCACGTTCACCATTACCAACGGCGGCATCTTCGGCTCGATGCTCAGCACGCCCATCCTGAACCCGCCGCAGACGGCCATCCTGGGCATGCACTCCATCCAGAAGCGGGCGGTGGTGGTGAACGACGCCGTCGTCATCCGCCCGATGATGTACCTGGCCCTCAGCTACGACCACCGCCTGCTCGACGGCCGCGAGGCGGTGCAGTTCCTGGTGCGGATCAAGGAGTGCCTGGAAGACCCGGAGCGGATGCTCTTCAGTGTGTGAAGCCAGAAATCATCATTCACCGCCGAGGGCACATGAGGGGACATGAGGAAGGCAGAGTGAGATCGAGAACTCGATTCTCGACCCTCTTCTCTGTCTTCCTTCGTGCTCCTCGTGCCCTTTGTGGTGGGGTGATTGATCTCAGACACCGAACAGCATACGCTCGGGGTTCTCCAGGCACTCCTTGATCCGCACCAAGAACTGCACCGCCTCGCGGCCGTCGAGCAGGCGGTGGTCGT
>JANNQE010000595.1:0-6954 GCA_031441625.1 Planctomycetia bacterium | reverse complement strand
AGCGGGTTGTTGTCGAACCGCCGGGTGGCGTACTGGGTGGCCACGGTGCCGGTCTTGTCGAGCCACGCCGCCCACGGGTCGGTGATGCGGTCGCCGTCGAGCGTCTTGTCGGCCGTGTTGCTGAACTTGTCCACCTGCTGCACGGTGTACCCCGACCCGTACCCGGACAGGCGGTCGGTCGCCGCCCCCGCCTTGTCCACCCAGATCACGTCCCGCCCGGTCCACGGGTCGATGTAGTCGGCGGTGCCGTTGTCGATGGCGATGAGCACGTCGTCCCCGCTCGCGCCGAGGAGTTGGTCGGCCCCGCCGCGGCCGTTCAGCCGGTCGTTGCCGGTGCCGCCGTCCAGGTAGTCGCTCGCCCCGCCGCCGACGAGCACGTCGTTCCCGCCGTACCCGTAGGCCACCGCCGGCTTGGTGGTGGTGTTACACACGAAGCGGTCGTTCCCGGCCCCGCCCTCGAACCGCACCCGGTCGGCGGTCCCCAACTGGTACGCCTCCCGGCGGGTCACGTCTTCCACCATGAACCCGGTGCGGGTCTGGGTCACTTGCACGTTCCCGCCGTTGGCGTCCATGCGGACAAGCAGTTCGTTCCCCACCACCGCGGCCGACAGCAGGGCCGGCACCTCGCGGGCTTCCAGGGCGGTCAGGGTCAGTCGCGGGTTGTTGTTCGCGTTCACGGTTGTCTCCGGTGAGGGGTGTCGGGCATTCCCGACTCACCGGATCAATCGCCGGCCCTTCCCCCGCCGGACACGGTTCGCGGATTTTTTTCCGGCTCACTCGTCCAGCCCGATTTCCACCACGTCGAACAGGTCGGCGTTCGGGGCGAGCCGCTGCCACACCGCCTGCCGCACTTCAGCGGGCCAGTCGCTCACCCGCTCGTCGTACCACCGGGCGATGTTCTCCGTCGTCTCGTACTCCCCGTACTCGGACTGCACCTTCGCCGGCGGCGGGACGGACACGCCGTAGGCCGCCGGGTCGGGCAGTGGCGGCGGGGCGGCCGTACCGTGCACGCCGCTCATCCAGATCGGGTTGAGCGTGTCGGCCAGCCGGCGGTTCCGGGCCGCGGCCTCGGCTTCGGCCTCCACCCGCGTGGGGAAGGCGGCCACCGGCTGCCACCGCCGCACCCCGTTGCACCCTGGAATGGTGTCGCTCAACACCGGCGACTCGTCGAACACCCCCTCCGTCGCGCCGTACACCACCAGCTTCCGCACCAGGAAAACAGTTCGCGTACTCACGCGGCACCTCCCGGCAGATCGACCTCGACCACCTCGTACTGCGGGGCGTCCTGATGAACCACCGACGAACTGTCGGCCTCGCCGGTGAATTCCAGGAACCGCTCCGGGTCGCGGGGGAAGTAGCCCCAGTCGGTCCGCCGCTCCCGCGGGTTGGCCCGCAGTTCGGCCTCCAACCGCTCCCGCTCCCGTTCGGCCCGCTCGCGGGTGCGGTACAGGGTCAGCGGTTCGCCGCCCTCGTGCCCGGCGTAATACCAACTGTCGTCGTAGTCCCACAGGACGCGGTTCACGCAGTATGCGATCTCAGCCGGGCGGCGGGCGATCACGTCGTGGAAGCGGACGCGGTTCAGCCCGTCCCACACGCGGGCGAACCGGGCGGGGGTGAGTTCGCCCTTCACCGCCTCCCACCATGGCCGCCAGTCGGCCACCTCTTCGGCCGGCGGCGGGGTGATGTCGGCGTCCATCAGCCAGTCGCGGAACACGGGCGGGGGCAGGGTGGTGAGGTGGTGCCAGGCTGTGCCGAACCGGAACGGGTTGTACCGCTCCCGCACCCGCCGCTCGCGGTCACGCCCGTCGGCCGCAGCCTCCTCAGCCGTGTCGAACCGGGCGACCCGCCGTTCGCCCGGCCCGCGGAAGAACACCGCCCCGGCCCGCAGCCAGTTGAACTGCCGGACGATGTGCCAGATGGGGTCGCTGGTGGTCGTCATCGAACCCTCCACGGTTCACGTCGGGCCGCACACCCACACCGGGCGGTCGGCCCAGCACTGCACCCGCATCGGGGTGTGCGGGAAAACCCGCCACACCGCCTGCTCGGCGATCTGGTTCGGGGGCAGGTGGAACGTCTCGGCGGTGTCCGCGTCGGTCAGCAGCATGTCGTCGTCAGGGGCGTCCCACCACACGTACAGCAGTTCCCGCGGCGGCTCGTCCACGGCTTCCGCCGCCCGCTGGCGGTCGGGCAGGTCCAGCCCCCACGGGTCGCGGACCTCCGCCCATGTGTTCGCCCGGCGGTGCGTCGGTGTCGGCGGCATGGGCAACTCTTCCAACGCCCCGGTGGTCAGGTTCGACACCTGACGGAACCAGCCGTCGTCGGCCCGTCGCCACGGGAACTGCGGGGCCAGCCGGTACTCGCGGTACTGATTGTGGGGGACTCCGCGGTACTCGACCCCCAACCCGCGGGTGAGCAGCCGCGGGCGGTAGGGGTCGGCGGTGAGGATGACGCCGGGTTGCAGTTCGTGCGGTCGCACCCAAGTGCGGCCGGGTGCCGGCGGCGGGTTCAACCGCTCGAACTCCCGCCGTTCGATCAGCTTCCGCCACGCCTCCGCTTCCAGGCACTTGTGCGAGTGGTAGTCGGCGTGCCGCTGAACGCAGTCGATGAAGTACCGTTCGCCCAGGTCGCGGGGTTCGGCCGTGCCGTCGAGCAGGGCCTGAAACCGATGACCGGAGTGCGTGAGCAGGGTGTGAGCGTGGGCGTCGAACACCACCGGTGAACAGGCGAGGGGGAAGCGATCGGCCATGTTCACTCCTCGACGGGCACCTCGACGATCTGGTAGCTCTGCTCGGCCGGGCCGAACGACTCACCCACCGGCGGGCCGGGGATGGCCGCCTCGGCCTCCGCGCGGGTGGCGTACCCCCGCAGGGGGGCGTACCCCCCGTCCCACGGCCCGTCCTCGTAGATCCAGTCGCTGCGGACCAGCACGAACACGGTGCGTTTCGGCTTCGGAGTCATTCGTCCACCTCCGTCGGCAGGGCCAGCACCTCGTACAGCCGCACCCGGTCGAACACCTGCCACACCGCCTTCACCTGTTGCGGGTTCAACCGCGAGCGGTTCGCTTCCCACCAGTGCGGGTCGGGCAGACCTTGAGGGCCGGCGTCGTAGGTCAACCCGTGGGCGGCTAAGTGCTGCCACATCTGATCGAGACTCATGCTGGAGAACGTCTCCCACCCGCGATACTCCTCCCACGCCATCGGCAGGCCGACCTCCGGCGGGGGCGATTCGCGGAACCGCCGTTCGGCTTCATCCCGCACCGCCTCCGCCCGCGAGCGGTCGGCAAATGCCCCCAGGAACCGCAGTGGGTTGTGGCCCGGCCCGCCGCCCGGTGCCCAGTCGGTCGCACGCACATAGTACATCGTGCGGACGGCCCGCCGTTGGCCACCGCCGCCCGCACCCCCCACCCGCACCGGCCGCACCGCGTACAGCGCCAGCCGGTCGGAGTAGTCCCAGGTGAGTTCCCACAGGGCCGACCGCTGGGCGTCGGTCAGCCGGTCGCCCACGCGCGCCCACCAGTCGGCCCACGCCGCCTGCTGATGGACGTATTCGCCTGTGGCCGGGTTCGGAACCGGAGGGTTGATGCCGAGGTCGTGGACGGTCTGAACGACCCGGTCGTCGCCCCAGTGCCCGCCTTGCACGGCCGGCGGGCGGAAGCGGTACGGGTTGGCGAACGCCCTGTACTCGGCCTCCCGCTCGTCACGGTACAGTTCGGCATCGGCTTGTCGGGCGAACACGCGAACCGGCACCCCGCCGGCGTCCGATTGGCGGTCGAACAGGCCGTGTACCTCCGCCGCGTCGTCCGTCAGCGGATCCCAGCCGAGCCGCACCACCACGAACGCGGTATCGGTCAGCGGCTCGGCGTCGGGTTCGCCCCGCTCGACTTCCATCACCTCGCAGTGAACGGCGGCGGTGGCGTCCGTCGGTTCGGGGGTGGGCACGTCCGCGAACGGCTCACCCGCCGCCGGCCGACGGCGGGGGTCGAACCGCGCTTCCGCCTCACTGATGGTGGCCAGCGCCGCCACCATCTCGTCGGCCGCCAGCCGCTGCTTGGCGTCGCGGTCGCGGTCGGCGGCGGAGCGGTCGTGCCACACCGTCGTCGGGGTGCCGCCTTCGCATTGGGGGTGGTAGTTAGAGTCGTTCATGTCTGGTGCCCACTTCACCCGCAGCACACAGTGGAGGGGTTCCCCCGCTCGCTCCCGTACGCGGAAGAACCGCACCCGGTTCGCCCCTTCCCACAGGCGGGCGAGTTGCCCCGCCGACCACTCGCCGAGGTACAAGTCGGCCCACACGTTCCAGGGCGTGCGGCCGTCCGGGTCGGGGTCGGGCGGGTCGATGTCGGCGTCCCGCATCCAGTCGAGGAAGGCGTAGTCGGGGAAGGTGGTGAACTCGGCCAGCGTCGCCCCGCAGCGGAACGGGTGGCCGACCACCGCCCGCGCGTCGGCCTCGCGGCGGGCACATTCGGCGTGGGCGTCGGCGGCGGTGTCGAAGGTGGCAACGGCGGCTTCGCCCGGCAGCCGCACCCACGCCGCCGGCCCCGCCCGCCGCCAGTTGAACTGTTCCAGTGCAAACGACACGGTTCACCCCTCCGGGCACAAAGGCAACTCCACCACCACATACTCGCTCACGTCCTCCCGGTAGTCCGGATTCCAGTACGGCCGCACGGGGCCGGCGGTGCGGCGGGCGGCCTCGGCGTCGGCCGCCTCGCGGGTGCGGTACACGCCCAGCGGTTCGTTGTCGCCCTGGTACGTATCGTCGTCGTACCGCCAGTGGCGGTACACCACCGCGTACCCGACGGCCGGGAGTGGGGCGGGGTCGGGCCGCGGTGCCGCCACCACCTCGTACTGGGACAGCGGCAACTTGTTCAGCCCGGCCAGCACATGCCGGAACTGGTCGCGGGAGATCGGCCGGTCGGCGTCCTTTACCTTCTGCCACCACAACCGCCAGGCGGTGATCGTGTTCCCGTCCGGCACAGGGATGTCGCGGTCGAGCAGCCAGTCGCGGAGGGCGTACTCCGGGAAGGTGGTGGCCGCTTCCAGCCCGCCGGCGAACACTTTCTCGGTGGTGCCGTTCACGATCATCTCGGCGTGGTCGAGCTCTCTCGCCGAGCGGTTCGCCTCCTCCTCCGTCTCGTACACCGCCCAGAACTGGTCCCGTGGATTCACGGGCGCTTCGCCGTCCGGGTCGTACCATCCCCGCTCGGGGTCGTACTTCCGTTGCACGATCCAGGCGGTGCCGGTGCTGTCGCTCACGGTCGGCCCTCCGAAGCAAGAGTCGCGGTCAGTCCACCAGCTTCACCTTCACTCCCCGCGCGCCGGCCATCCACGGTTGGCTCGGCATCTCCTTCAGCCAGTCGCTCAGGCTCGGGATGAACCCCAGGTCCTCGATCACGTGCTGCTCGGCGATGTCCCGCACGTGTATCACCCGCCCGGCCGAGTTGGTGATGGTGCGGCCGAAGATGTCCTCGATGAGGAAGATGCCGAACGCCGAATGGAACACGCAGCGGTGCGTCACCTCGGCGTGCGCCATCTTCGTCTGGTCGATCTTCTCGTGGATGGCGATGTAGTCTTCCGGCTTCCCGCCCCACCGCTTGGCCGACGACTCGGCGTGAACCAGTGCTTTCGCCATCGCTCACTCCTCCGCGGGCCAAGAGAGTTCGACCACCACCACCGCGTTCGGGCCGCCGTTGGCGAACTCGCCGTCGGCCCCGAGTTCGACCTGCCGCCGCCGCGCCTCGGCCTCGGCCGCCGCGCGGGAGGGGAACATCACCAGGGCGTCGTTCGCCCCCTGATACCAGCAATCATCGTACTCCCAGTGAGCGTGGACAACCGCGAAACCGGTCCTCTGGTTTGGGGGCTGGGCGTGGTGGGGTACCTCCACCGCCTCGTAGAACCGAACCAGGTTCAACCCCTCCCACAGGTGTTCCACCTGCTCGGCGGCCAGAAGGCCGCCGGCGACCACCACCACCCACCACTCTCGCCACGCCGCCGCAGTGAGCGCCGCCGTGTGCGATTCCCGCCGTGCGGCCTTGCCCGCCGTCGTCAGTTCGGCCCACCCCATCGCCCACCGCCTCTGCTCGTCACGCCAGTCGGCGTCCGTCATCCAGGGGGCGCGGTGCGGGGTGGGGTCGGTGGGCGGGATCGGGTCGGGCGGGTCGATCCCCCCGTCCAGCAGCCAGTCGCGGAACACGTGTTCGGGCAAGCTGGTCAGGTGTTCCAGGCCCCATCCGAACCCAAGCACAGTGACCCTCGCCGCCGTCACTCCGCCGTCCAGACGGACGTACTCCCAGTGCAGAGCGAGGGCGTGCGCCTCGGCGAGGGAGCGGTCGGCGAACGCGGCGGTGTACTGGTCGTGCGGGGCCGGGATGTCATCCCGTCCGTACTCGTCCCTCACCCGCCGGCGGACGACGAACGCGGTGCCGGCGGGCGGGTTCGGACTACCGGCCATGTGGATCGCTCCAGGGACGGAGGGGCGTCGCCTGGTGACCCCCCTCAAGAAGCTATCGCGGTGGGACCGACTGCCGGACAGGTGCGGCATGAACTTTCCCCGTGCGAGTTCCGAGGCGGACCATCGCCCAGTTCAAGTGACCGACCGCTGGGCCTTGCCGCTCGCCAGGCATACACCCACGAGTTGTTGCACTGCTCGGAAGGGGGATGTACTCCGCTTCGGCTACCGCGAAATACCGCAGAACGGTGCGGTACCACCGCAATTCCAGCCTCACTCACGCAACGGATGCGTGCCCTTGCAATGGCGGCGAGACGTGGTAAAGTGCCTGAAATCTTGGGAGTTTTGACTTCAAGACGGGCCTCGTCGACGGCGACTGAAAATCGCTAGGTCCCCGGTTCAACCCCGGGACTGCCCACTCTAGAAAATCAGGCAATTCCGAGCACCCAGACACTTGGGCTCTGCCACCCTGGCAGAGAATGTGGCAGAGAACTTCCGGTCTCACCCGGAGGG
>JANNQE010000594.1:0-1580 GCA_031441625.1 Planctomycetia bacterium | reverse complement strand
CAGGTCCGGCCGGCCGACCCGCTCCCGCTCGTCGTCCTCGTCCTCAATCGCGTGCAGGTAAACGTACTCCTCGATCTTCACCACGTAGTTCGGCCGCACCTGCCGCACCAGCGCGGTGCCCATCTCCACCACCATGCGGTCGTGGAAGTCGGCCCACACGTGGCGGTGTTCGAGGTACGGGTTCATGCCGGGGAACGGGGACGGCATCGGCGGCCCTCGCGGGGGGGTGAACACATCATACCGCCCACGCCCGGCAGGTGCCCTGGACCCGGCCGGCGGTGGTGGTATACTCCGCACCGCCACGTCTCCCCAAGGAGGGGGTCCCGTGAAGAATCCGATCGTGTGTGGGCTGCTGGTGCTGGCCACCGGCGGCGGGGTGGCGTTCGTGGTGGCCAACCGCACGCCGCCCGTGCCGCTGTCCGAGGTGGTGCCGCCGTCCACGGACACGGCCCCGACCGACCCGGCCGTGTGTGCCAAGTGTCAGACCGGCTCGGCCGGCGTCACCGACGTGACCGACCTGTCGGCGCGGTTCGCGGCCAAGAGCGACGCCCGCGGGGAGTTCGTGTCGTTCGACGAGCCGCCGTTGGCCAAGCCGAAGGCGGACGTGACGGCGGTCGGCCACGAGGTGCCGGAATCGCGTGAAGTGCTGCCGCCGCCGCGGGAAGTGAAGTGACCGCGACATCAACGAGAGCGGCCGGGTTTACCCCGGCCGTCCCGTCGCGCTCCGACAGCCGGGATCAACCCGGCCGCTCCTGTCCCGCTTACTTCTTGAACACCTTGTGGCAGGCGGCGCAGTTGGCCTCCATCGCCTCCAGCTTCTTCTTCATCACGGCGGCGTCGGCCTTCTTGCCCTTCATCGCCTCATCGGCCGCCTCCTTGCTCGCCTTCTGCATGTCGGCGGTGAACTTGTCCCACTCCTTCTTCTTCGCCCCTGCGGTGCCGGACGGCGGCATGTCGGTGACCAGTTGGCCGATCAGGTGAGCGCCCTGAGCGATCTCCAGCACGCGGTCGGCTTCGACCGGCTTCTTGCCCATGACCATCTCGGTCAGGTCGTCCTCCCACCCCCGCCCGCCGCGGGCCGCCTTCTTGAACACGTTCATCGCCACCACTTCGTCGAACTCATTCAGCTTGGTGAAGTCGACCGGCTTCTTGTTGCCCTTCGCGCCCTTCACCCCTTCCAGCGCCTTGGCCGCCGCCGCCCAGTCCGGTTTGTCGCTGTCCGCCAGTGCGTCGGTCAGTTTGAGCATCTGGTCGCGGACGCCGGCCAGTTGCTCGTCGTCCTTCCCGCCCAGCCGGTTTTGGGCGCTCAGGGCGACCAGGACCGCCGTCGTGCGAACCGGGTCGATGCTGTTCTTCGCCTTCTTGTCCACCGACGCCTTCAGGAAGGCCAGGTCGGTCTCTTGCTGTTTGGCCGCCCCGCCTGCGGGCAGCGGGTCTTTGGCCGTGCCGGGCACGGCCAGCACGCCGACGAACGCGAGCGCGGCCACTGCCGCCAGCACCTTCCGGGTCCACGCCTGTTGCACGGTCTGATCCTCGGTTGTCAGGAGGGGAATGGGTCGGGGTCGGGGGCGGGTCGGACG
>JANNQE010000593.1:0-3378 GCA_031441625.1 Planctomycetia bacterium | reverse complement strand
CTCGGAAACGGTGCCGATCTGGTCCTGCGACTTCGTCGGCAACCTGGTGACGATCGACTTCCACGGCGACACGCTCGAGGCGTGTCTGAAGGACGGCAAGGTGTGGGTGAACCTCAACCGGCTGTGCGAGGCGATGGGGGTCGACATGTCGACCCAGCGAAGAAAGCTGAAAAAGGAGGCATGGGCCTGCTTGGTCATTATGACCAAGCAGGCTGAAGACGGGCAGCGGCGAGACTTTACGGTGATCGACCTCGACACGCTGACGGGGTGGCTGTTCACGATCAACGCCGGCAAGGTCCGCGAAGAGGTCCGCGAGAAGCTCGTCCGCTACCAGCGCGAGGCGGCCCGCGTCCTGGCCGACCACTTCTTCAAGCGACCGTCCCCCGCCGCCTCGACCGTCCCGGCGGTGCCGGACGCCCGCCTCGTTCAGGCCGACCTCATGTGGGGCCTGGTGGTCTCCCAGATCGAGCAGGAGAAGCAACTGGCGGTCATGTACGGTCAACTCGGCGAGGTGGACGGGGTGGCGGTGGCCGCCCACAGCGAAGGCGACGTGTCGGCAAAATGGCAACGCACGCCGGCGAGACGTGTCAACGAAATGTTGATGACTCCGAATCCGCACCAACCTGGTACTAATCGCGTCACCCACGGCTTGGGCAACCGTAACGGAAATCGTTATGGTTGCGCAAGACTTTAGGCGGCATGACGTTACGGTGATCGACTCGGACATTATAACCGAGCAGGCCCACCGGGTCGAAGTCAAAACCATCCCGACGAAGTAGTCCACCCTACCGGAGTCCTGGCCGAAGATACTCTGATCGAAGTCGAACCTCACCAGATCGAACAGGATGCCCCTAGGATCGACGATCGTAGTGTGGGCCCAGCGAAGGTCGAAGTCAGTGGAGATCGTGTACTGCGCAGGCAGGGCGGTAGGCCCGGTAGAAGCTGGTGATGGGGATCTGATTCCTGTGTCTGGTATCCCATCTTGGATGATGCCGATGTCTTTCGGCCGCGAGCCGGCCGACAGAGGAGGCCGAGCGAAGCGGCACCTCTCTCCGTAGGAGAGAGATATTCGTCCGGCCTGCCGGACTATCTCCCGCTGTTCTCACGGACTACGGTCACTGTATTTCCATGGGATACAGAGCTCGACCTGTTCGTATCTCCCCTCCTGACACTGTAGATACAAACGACAAGAGGCTGGTCTCTACCAGTCCCTGCGGTCAGTCATGGAGTACGCCAGCCCCGTCAGTCGTAGTTCTCCCGCCGGGTGTGTTGTGGTCGGTCCGCCTCATCGTCCTCGACCTCGTCAGGGGCGACCAACTCGGTGTTCACCAGCATCCCGTCGCGGATCCTGTATCCGGCCGCGACCCGGAAATGCAGATCCCACGGGTCCACCTCCACCGCCATGCTGGTCAGGCCGCTGCGGTCGCGGGTCTTCGTCAGGCAGAGCTGGCGAGCCTCTCGTCGGGTGGCGTCCGGTCTGCCGATGGTGTAGCAGGCGTACAGGTTTTCGGCGAAGGCGTTCGACCCCGCCGAATGGGCGTGCGAGAAGGTCCCACCGGGGCGCGACCTGTTGGCCTCGGCATTCGCCTGTTGCATCACCCAGACGGCGCAGCCGAAGTCCAGTGCGAGCTGTTTGAGCCGGCCCATCGCCTCGTCGCTGGCCTGCTTCACGTCTCGCTCCGACTCTTTCCTGGTCGTCAGGTGTCGCTCGACCATCTCGTGCAAGTAGTCGACCACCAGCATTTTCACCCGGCGACCCTGGCGAACCTGTTCCTCCAACAGCCCGCGGATCTCCGGCACCCCGCCGTAGCCCGGTTTGGCGTTCTGATCATCGGTCACCATGTCGTAGATCACCAGGCATTCGGCCGTCATGTCGGCCAACTGGAAGCGCTCCCGCTCTCCCGGGCGGTCTTCGTCCGGGGTGCGGGTGTCGTCGTAGTGCCGGCGCTCGTAATCCTCCAGGTTGCCGGCGGTGGACAGCAGGCTCATGTCATCCAGACCGTTGTCCGGCGTGCCGAGCTTGAAGGCCAACAGGTTGGCCGGGGGGATTGCGGCCATCTGGTGGATCAGCTTGGGGTACATCTCGGGGTACGACTCCTCGTAGCTGACGTACATGCACACGCCGGGGTCGGCCGCTTCGCACTGGAGTCTGGCCGCCTCCACCGCGATCTGACGCCCGAGGTTGCTCTTCCCCGCGCCGTAGAGGCCCACGATGCCGTAGATCTTGCGGGCCCGGCACCCGCCGCCCAGGGTGCGGTCGAGGAACGGCACACCCGTGCGGATCACCTCGGCCTGTTCAAGCAGACCGGGCACGACCCCCATCATCTTCGGTTTCGCGCCGGGGGTGGTGCGGACCGACCGCACCTTCCGCACCGACGTCTCGACCAGAGCCAGTACGCCGGATGGGTCGACGACGCGGCCGTGGCCGACCTCGCCCAGACGCATGCGGAGCTTGGCCGCTTCTTGTTCGCGCAGCTTCCGCCCCAGGAGGACCATTGCCTCGGAACCGTCGCTCGGCACCACGAACGGCGCGGCCACCAGGTAGCTGGTCACCTGCTCGGCGGTGGCCACCGAGGGCGTACTCGGGCGATCATTCTCGGCGCGGATCTCCGACAGCACGGCCAGGATGGTGACCAGTCCGGGAGCCGCCTGATGGCGGTCGAAATACCTGAAGGCGGCGGCCAGGAGCAGCGGCCGCGGTCCCAGGTGGATGGGGCCGAAGGCGTCCTGGTCGAGTTCGGCTCTGGCCTTGGCCAGCATCGGCGTGTGCTGGATGAGCAGGCGGACGAGGGCGTCGAGCTGCTCCTGGGTGAGGGTGGCCTCGGTGACCAGGGCGGCGGACGGCGTGGCGGGGGGCATGCTCTCTCCTGCAGGGTGTGGGTCAGGTTGCGGTGGCGGGTAGCGGCAGGACCTCGTAGCGGGACAGTGACTTTCCGGCTTTGCCGACGACGAGGTCGCCGAGCAGCCTTTTCTCGACGAGCCATTTGACCGCGTCGGCGGCCGCAGTTTTCCCGAGGCCTGTCTCCTTGCCGAGGGGGCGGGCGGCCGTGTCGACCACCCGCCGGCCGTCCAGGGTGTAGGACCAGGCGCGCAGGACCAGGTAAACGAGTACCTGCGTCGTCGTCAGGTCGAGGGCCTTACGGATGCGACACAGGCGGATGGTCGCGGCCTTCTGGCTGTCGTACCTGGTCCGCTTCCTCTTCTTTTTGGCGGACTTTTTCTTCTTCGCCTTGGCGGCGGTGGTGTCCTATCGCCGTTGTACAGCGGGGAAGGTGATCCACTCGCGGATGGACCACACGTGATCCGTCAGTCCGGCGGCCATGGCCGGCGTTCGTGACTGCCACCGCCCATCCGCCCCTTTCACCCGCAGGGTCCTCA
>JANNQE010000592.1:0-2039 GCA_031441625.1 Planctomycetia bacterium | reverse complement strand
ATCCCCCAACCCCGCACCGGCATCCTGTTCGGCCGGTTGGGGTTCAGGGCCGCCCGCGCCGGGGGGTCAGGGGGCGGTAGGGTTCAGCCCGCCCCGCGCGCGGTGTCAACAACACCGCTGGCGGTGCGTGCAGAACACTCCCGCCCCGTCACCCGCCGGAGCGGAAGGCCATGAACCCGAACAGGCCGAACAGGATGCCGGTGCGGTGTTGGGTCATCGTGATGGTCAGTTGCTTCCCGCCTTTCACGGCGATGCCGGTGAACGACCGCAAGCCGTCGTCCTTGCCGATGATCGTGTCGATCCAGCCTGGCCCGCCACCGCCGCCGAAGTCGGCGATCAGTTTGTTCACCTTCGCCGGGTTCATCAGCACGTCGAACCGCTTGCCGTCGGCCGGCTTCAACTCAGTCGCCCGCTTGATCTGGGCCAGACCGTCCGGGCCGACGGCCACGTACACCGCGTCCTTGCCGAACGCCACCCGCACCACCGCGTTCTTGCCGAACACCTTTTCCACCCACTCCGTACCCTCCGGGGCGGTCAGCGTGTGAACGGCCATGTCGCCCACCTTCTCGGCGTCCAGTTTGATGAGGTCTTGCACCTCCTTCGGGGCGTCCTTCACCGCCTTCCGCACCACCTTTTCGATCGCCGCCGGGTCGGCCACGGCCGCCGCGCCGACGAGCGTGTGCGCCCCCTTCTTGTCCGGCCCGATGAGGGCGACGCCCACGTCGGCCTTGCCCTCGGCCAGCATCGTTTTCACCGCCAGTGAGAGCGCCGCGAGCACCGGCTGCGCTTCCTCCGTCATGCCCGCCGCGTACAGGTCGATCCAGTCGGCCAGGAACTGCCCGGCGGTCTGGCGGACCTCCTTCGGCATGCCGGTGCCCAGCGTGGCGGTCAGTCCGCCGACGGCGTCTTTCGTCACGAGTTGGTGGAAGCGGCCGGGCGTCGGGGTGGCCAGTTTCTCGATGTCCGCGGCAAGCGTGCTCTTGGCCTTCGGCGTGACGACCACTTCGACGCTCGCGTCCGTCGTCTTGATGTCCGGCGAGATGCGGAGGGTGACGGTCTCTGCGTCTTTGAACAGCGCCACACTGTTCGCCTCCACCCACCCGATGCACGCCTTGCCGAACGCCGGGAAGCCTTTCGGCATGTCCCGCGCGGCGCGGGTTTCGGCGTCGTTCATGGCGGCTTTACCGCTCGCCCACCAGCCGTCCATCACCTCTTTCAGTTCCGCCGGGGCGCGGGCGGGGTACACCGTCGCGGCGACGAGGGCGGTCTCCTTCGCGTCCACGAGGCTGCCGACGGGTAGCAATTTGGCCGGGGCGAGGTCGTCCGCGTCGGCGTTGAGGCCGATGTACGCGTGCCCGTCGAAGAACCGCATCCGCGTGGGCGTGTTCTCCGGCAGCACCCCCCGCCGCTCGATCAGGTAGACGCCCTTCGCCTTCGCCTCCTCTTCCACCGAACAGCCGAGGCGTTCGAGCAGGTCGATGGCCTCCTTCTCTTTGGTGATCGGCACGACGAACACGACGTAGGATTTCTCCAGCTTCGGCTTCACGTAGGCGAACAGGCCGACGGGTTTGGTGGTGTCCACGCCGGCCCACCCCTTCTCGCCGAGGGCGTCGGTCAGCCCCTTCTCGAACCCCTCGGCACCGAACGCCTTGGCGTACCCGGCGACGGCGTCGAGCACCTTCTGGACGGACGCCACCTGACCCACCGCCGTGGGTGGGTCGAACTTGGGCGGCACCGGCACCGGGGCGGCCAGCAGCGGGCCGGCCGACACGAGCAGTGTGAACACGACCGACCGGACGAGCGCGGACATGCCAGACTCCGGAGTGTGGGAACGGGCGAGTGCGACTTGTCGGGGTTGTTCGCCGGCGGCGACCGGAGATTTGCGTACGCGCAGAAAATCCGGTGGTGTCCTATCGCCGTTGTACAGCGGGGAAGGTGATCCACTCGCGGATGGACCACACGTGATCCGTCAGTCCGGCGGCCATGGCCGGCGTTCGTGACTGCCACCGCCCATCCGCCCCTTTCACCCGCAGGGTCCT
>JANNQE010000591.1:0-8068 GCA_031441625.1 Planctomycetia bacterium | reverse complement strand
GGGTCTCGAAGGTTGGCCACTGGTCGGGCCAGCTCTTCTCCCGGATGGTCACGCACTCCCGCAGGTGAGTTTCCGCCTCCGCCCATTTCTTTTGCGCAAGGTACGCTCGGCCGAGGCGGGCCAGCATGTCGGCCATGCTCTCGGTCACCGCGCCTTCGTCCTTCTTCTTGCGGAGTTGGTTCAATTGCTCCTGGCACACGCTGACGACCTTGGCGTGCTCCCCCGCCAGTGCGTAGACGTCGAGCAGGTTCTGCCTCACCCAGCCGTTCTTCGCGGCCCCCTCCTCGAGCACCGCGATCGCCTCCTTGAGGCGGCCCGCGTCCTTGTAGGCCAGCCCCAGCAACCCCATCGCATTCGGTGCCTGCGGGTCCTGTTTCGCCCTCTGGACTTTCACCACGTCTTCTAACAGGGGGATGGCTTTCTCGAACTGGCCCGTCTGGTGGTAGATCCGGCCGAGTTCGTCCATGACTCGGATTGTGTCGGGGCCGTCGGCTCCCGACTTGGCCTTGGTGATGTTGAGGATTTCGACAAGGACCGGGATCGCCTCGTCCAGCTTCCCGGTCTGCTGGTGCTCCCGGGCGAGGTTAGTCAGGGCAACGAATCCGTCCGCGTCCGCCTGGTCGAGCACGGCCTTGTGCTCGCCCGGCGGGACGAGTGTGAGGTAGAACGCGGTCGCGAACTCGTCCTTGGCCATCCGCGCCGCCAGGTAGCCGGCCCGATAGCGCAACGGGTCCGACCGGGTGTGTAGCCGCCGGTACGCGTACTCTTCCTCATCCGGAGGTTCCTTGCTCGCCCGCGCATCCCACACGAAGACCTCGCCCCGGTTGGTGGACGACGCACGGCACGCGGTGAGAATCTGGCCCCCGTCCGCGCTGAACGACACACTCGTCACCGCGCCGGTGTGAGCTTTCAGCTCGGCGAGGGTCGTTCCGGTCCGGGCGTCCCAGACCCGCACCGTGCGGTCGCCGCCTCCCGTGACGATCCGCGTACCGTCCGGGCTGAACGCCACGCTGGTCACGTCGCCCGTGTGGCCTTTGAGCTCGACGACGGCCTTCCCTGATTCGGCGTCCCAGATCGTCGCCGTCTTGTTGTAATGGCCCGTGGCGATTCGCGTGCCGTCGGTGCTGAACGCCACGCTCATCACCACTTGTTTATTTTCTTTCAGTTCGAGCAAGGCCGCTCCCGTCCGTGCATCCCAGACCGTTACGCCTTCGCCCAAACTTGTCATCGTCCGGGCGCCGGCGACGACGACCCTCGTGCCGTCCGGACTGAACGCCACGCTCACCCGCGCGCCGGGCCGGAAGCCCCCCTCGGAGTTCGGTTGCGTCAGGTCGAGCTGGAGTGCGCCCGTCCGCGCGTCCCAGACCTTCGCTTCGTTCCCCTGAGTCTGCATCGCGTCGCCGCCGCCGGTGACGATCCGCGTACCGTCCGGGCTGAACGCCACGCTGGTCACGATTTCCTTCGATCCCTTCAGATCGAAGAGGGCCTGTCCCGTCCGCGAGTCCCAGACCGTCGCCTCGCCGGGCGACTGTTCGCCGCGGGACGAGTCGAATGCTCCGCCGCCGGTGACGATCCGCATGCCGTCTCGGCTGATCGCCACGCTGTTCACCGTGCTCTTGACCCCTTGGAGTGCGAACTTGGGCAGACCCGTCCGCACGTCCCAGACCGTCGCGACGCCGGGGCTGGTGAACCCGTCCCCGCCGCCGGTGACGATCCACAGGCCGTCCGCACTCATCGCCGCGCTCTGGACCGGGCTCTTGATACCGTTCAGCGCGAGCCGGGGCGTGCCGGTGCGGGCGTCCCACACCTTCGCCGTTCCGTCCGCACTGCCGGTGATGATCCGCTCCCCGTCGGGGCTGAACGAGGCGCTCATCACCATTCCGGTGTGCCCCTTGAGTTCGAGCAGTTCCGCCCCCGTCCGCGCGTTCCACACGCTCGCCTCTCCGGTGCCGAAGCCGCCGGTCGTGCCCGCGGTGACGATCCGCGTGCCGTCCGGGCTGAAAGCCACACTCAGGACCCCCGTGGTGCTCAGCGAAAACGCATTCGAAACGCGGGGCCGCCCCCGCAAGACTTGCAAGACTCCTCCCGTTCGCACGTCGATCACGCGCGCGGTCCCGTCCATCCGGCCGGCGACGAGGCGCGTGCCGTCCGGGCTGAACGCCACGCTACTCTCCTCGCTCATCATCCCTTTCGCGTCGAGCCGGACCTCGCCCGTCTTGGCGTCCCACACTTTGACCGCCTGGTCGGCCCCGCCGGTGAGGATCCGCGTGCCGTCGGGGCTGTAAGATATGCGACTGACCACGTATCTATGCGCTTTCCAGTCGAGAAGAGGTTTGCCCGTCTGCGCGTCCCACACTTTGATAACCCCAGTGTTCCCCGCGCGAAAACCCGTGACAATCTGCGTGCCGTCAGGACTGAACGCGGCACAGCTTACGCCCTCCACTGCCCCAGGTTCGTTCAGTTCGAGCCGGATTGCTCCCGTCGCCGAGTCCCAGACACGAGTCGTCTTGTCGCCTCCAGCGGTGACGATTCGCTTGTTGTCCGCGCTGAATGCCACGCATACGACCGGGACGTTCGCGCCGGGCACGGTCGCGGGGAGCCCTTTCAGGTCGAACAGGAGCAGCCCCGTCCTCGCGTCCCACACCTTCGCCTCGAACGGTTCATTCTGTCCGCCGGCTCCGGTGACGATCCGCGTGCCGTCCGGGCTGAAGGCGACGCTCGTGACCGCGCTCGTGTGGCCGCGGAGAGTGAAAACGCCGCCGCTGAGCTGCCGTTTCAGGTAGCGCCACTCCCAGCCGCGTTGCCCCACGGGCACGGCGTCGAGTCGTTCGGCCGCAAGACCGAAATCGCGGCTGTCGTAGGCGGCGTTGGCGAGCACCATCGCGCTGGTGCCGAGCCGGTGCTTGAGTTCGTCGGCGCGTTCGCCCTCCGCTTTCAGGGCCGCGTCGCGTTCCTTCACCCGCTCGGCCTCATCCACACGGGCCTTCTCTTTCTCGCCCGACTCCTCGCGGGCGAGCTTCTCCTGCGCCTTCGCCTCCTGCTCCTGCCGCCGGGCCTCGACCAGCCCGAACGTGGTGCCCGCGATGCCGCCCAGCAGGGCGAACAGAACCAGCCCCGCCGCGACCACTCGCCCCTTGTTCCGGCGCACGAACTTCTTCAGGCGGTACCCCGCGCTGGGCGGGTGAGCCTGCACCGCCTCGCCGCTCAAGTACCGCTGCACGTCGGCCGCGAAGGCGTTGGCCGTCTCGTACCGGCGGGCGCGGTCCTTCTCCAGCGCCTTCATCACCACCCAGTCCAGTTCGTTCCGCAACAGGCCCGTCAGCTTCTTCGGTTCGGTCCCGCGGTTGGCGGAGAGCGTTGGTAGCGCGTCGGCGGTGCTCAACTTGGTACTCGGCCGCGGCGGCTCCTCCTCCCGCACCACCCGAAGGATTTCCAGCAGCCCGCGCTTCTCCAGGTCCTTGCGGGCGAACGGCGGACTGCCGGCCAGCAGTTCGTACAGCAGCACGCCGAGTGCGTACACGTCGGACCGGGTGTCGATGTCCAGGTTGTTGAACGTGGCCTGTTCCGGGGACATGTACTGCGGCGTGCCAACCACCCCTCCGAACCCGGTATCAATTGTCCGCTCGGTCAGCGCCGCGCCGGTCGCCTTGGCGACGCCGAAGTCGATCACCTTCACCACCGGCCGGTCGTCGTACAGGGCGATCAGCACGTTGCTCGGCTTGATGTCGCGGTGGATGACCCCCTTCTGGTGGGCGTGCTGAATCGCCTGGCACACCTGGACGAACAGTTCCAGCCGCTGCGGCGGTGTCAGCTTGTGGTGGTCGCAGTACTCGGTGATCGGCACCCCCTTGACCAGTTCCATCACGAAGAACGGCCGGCGGTCGTGCAGCCCGCCGTCGAGCACCTTGGCGATGTTCGGGTGGTCCATCAGCGCGAGGGCCTGTCGCTCGGCCTCGAACCGGGCCAGCACCTGCTTCGAATCCATGCCCGCCTTGATGAGCTTGACCGCCACGAACCGCTTGACCGGCTCCGTCTGCTTGGCCCGCCACACCGAGCCCATGCCGCCCTCGCCGACGGCCTCGACCAGCGTGTACTTGCCGGCGAGGACGGAGCCGGCGTGCTCGTCCCGGCCGGGGCGGTCGGCGGTCGCGTCGGCGTCCATCCCGCCGGCGAACGACACCGTCCCCTCGTCGGCCAGGGCGCGGTCGTTGGCCGCCAGCAGGGCGCGCACGCGGGCGAGCAGTTCGGCGTCCCCGCCGCACCGTTCCGCCACCAGGGCGGTGCGAGCGGCCGGGTCGTCGAGGGCGGCCGCTTCGAGGAACACGGCCCTGGCGGTAGCGGGGTCGGCGGGCATGGGCGATCCTCCGTGGGGTGTCACGGTACAAGGCGTCAACCGGCCCGGAACGGTCTCACGGATTCTCGTCGAGGGCGTCCTGGAGCCAGGCGCGGGCGTAGGCCCAGTGGCGGAAGGCGGTGGCGCGGGAGGCGCCGACGGCGGCGGCCGCGTCGTCCACCGACAGGCCGGCGAACAGGCGGAGCTTGGCCACCGCCGCCGCGTCCGGGTCTTCGGCTGCCAGCCGGGTGAGGGCGTCGTCCCGGGAGAGGAACAGGTGGGGGTCGTCGTCCGCCCGGCCGGAGATGTCGGCGAGCGGCACCCGGCGGCGGTCGCCGCCCCGCTTGCCCCGGCCGGCGGCGCGAGCGTGATCGACCAGCACCCGCCGCATGGCCTCGGCGGCGGCGGCGAAGAAGTGCCCGCGGCCGCCGAACTGCTGGTCCCCGACCAACTTGAGGTAGGCCTCGTGGACGAGCGCGGTGGCGTCGAGCGTGTGCCCGTCCGGTTCGCCGGCCATGCGGGCGGCGGCCAGTTGCCGCAGCTCGGCGTACACGAGCGGGAGCAGGGCGGCGGCCGCCTGGCGGTCGCCGCCCGCGGCGGCGTCGAGGAGGCGGGTCACGTCGGGCATTCGGCCGAGTGTACCGGTGCGCGGCGGCCGGGTCAGCCGGAAACGGATCCGGCTGACCGATTCGCACTCCCGCCGTCGGGCAGTGAACCGCGACCCCGACTGTCACCGGCCCCGAGAGCGTCATTTCACCGGACGGCTACACCGAACCCGCCCCACGTCAGCCCGCGCGGTTTGCCGCCGTACCCGCCAAGATTGGGTTGACCGAACCCGCCGCCCGACGCCTGCGACGGCCCCGGTGGTCGCTTGTCCGGGTCGATGCCCAGCGGCAGGAACCGACCGGGCAGGTTCCAGATGGGCGGAGCCGTCGGCGAATACTCGTACTCGGCGAACGGGATCGCCACACCCTTCGGGTCTGCGGTGAACGCGCCGTTGGCGGTCACGCGGCCGGGCGTCAGCGTCTTGCCGTCGAGGTGGTACACCACGGGTCGGGCCACCACGTCCGGGCCGTTCAGGTCGGTGAACATCGGGCCGGAGATGATGAGGATGTGGCCATCGCGGATGGGATACTGTGTGACCGCCTTGAACTTCCCGTCCGCCGTCAGCTTGCCGACGACGAGCGCCTCGGCGGTGAGAAGACCGACGTAGCGGTCGGGCATGGGCACGTATTGGCACTGCGTCATCAGGCCGTAGTTCAGCGCTGCCAGCACGCACACGGTCGGGATCATGACGGCACCTGCGGGAGTGTGCTGATTGTGACCGCTCGCCGAACGCCGTGCAACAGCCGCCTTCCCCGTTCACTCTCGCCCGGTTGTCGGCTACCATACCTGTCCTGCCCCCCTACTCCGGCACATCACCCATGCTCCCGACGCTCGCCGCCGCCGCCCTGCTGTCCGCCCTCACCCCGCACGCCCCCGTCCCGAAGGCCACCCCCGCCGACAACTGGCCCCAGTGGCGCGGGCCGAAGAACGACGGCCACGGCACCGCCACCGGCCTGCCGAGCAAGTGGTCGGAGAAGGAGAACGTGGTGTGGAAGTGCAAGCTGCCGGGGCCGGGGTCGGGCACCCCGTGCGTGTGGGACGACAAGCTGTTCTTCACCGCCGTCGGCGACAAAGCCCTGCTGCTGGTGTGCGTGGGCACCGACGGGACGATCAAGTGGGAGAAGCCCATCGGCACCGGGAACAAGGCGGCCCGGAACGACGAGGGCAACTCGGCCAGCGCGAGCTGTAGCACCGACGGCGAGCGGGTGTACGCGTTCGTCGGCGACGGGCACTTGGTGGCGTATGACTTCGCCGGCACCGAGAAGTGGTCCGTGGACACGGTGAAGACCTACGGCGAGTTCAAGATCCAGTTCGGCGCGCACTGGTCGCCGGTGCTGCACAAGGGCAATCTGTACGTCACCCTCATGCACCAGAAGCTCCAGCAGATCGTCTGCTTCGACGCGAAGACGGGCAGAGAGGAGTGGAAGGCGGACCGCAAGAGCGACGGCAAGGGCGAGTCGCCGGACGTGTACACGTCCCCGCTCATCTGGGAGAAGGGCGACAAGGCCGCACTGATCGTCCACGGCAACGACTACTGCACCGCCCACGATCTGAAAGACGGCAAGGAACTGTGGCGGGTGACGGAGCTGAACCCGAAGGCGAAGTACAACATGCAGTGGCGGGCGGTGAGCAGCCCGCTCGTCACGCCCGACCTGATCGTGGTGCCCAGTTGCAAGAAGGGCGTGACGGTCGGCATCGACCCGAACATGGCGAAAGGCGACATCGCCCCCGGCGACACGAAGGCGGGCGAACTGTGGCGGATCGCCAAGGACACCCCCGACGTGCCGTGCCCGACGCTCGTGAACGGCACGCTGTTCATCTGGAAGGAGGACAGTAACCTGCTCGCCTACGACGCCAAGACGGGCAAGAAGACGGGCGAGTTGAAGGTGACGAACGAGCGGCACCGGGCCAGCCCTGTATACGCCGACGGCAAGCTGATCGTGGTCGGCCGCGAGGGGACGATGGCGGTGGTCGACCCGAAGCCGGAGCCGACGATGGTCGGCGAGAAGATCAAACTGCCGGACACGTTCACCGCCTCGCCGGTGGTGAGCGGCGGGCGGATCTACCTCCGCGGGTGGAACCACCTGTGGGCCATCGGCACGAAGTAGGGTGGCCGGTTCGGGTCGGGTGGCCGGCTCTCGCCGAGAGCCGGTTCCGAACGTCGCTCTCGGAGAGAGCGACCCACCCTCACGGAACGATCCCCATGACCACACCCACATCCGTCGTGTCCGCGAAGAAGGCCGCCCGCCGGGTGCTGTCCCGGCAGTTCGCGGCCGTGCGGAAGCACCTGTTGCTGGTGTTCGAGAACACCACCGAACCGGCGCGCATCCACAAACTGCGGGTGGCCGTGCGGCGGGCGACAGCGGCCGTCGATGCGTTCGTCCCGTGCCTGCCGCGGCGGGCACATCAGAACGCCCGGCGGGTGCTCCGCACCGTCCGCCGCACCGCCGGCGCGGCCCGCGACTGGGACGTCTTCTTCCCGGTCGTGGTCGAGTGGGGTCACGCTCAACCCGATGCCGTTCGCCCGTTCGCCGACGCCCTGCTCGGCTGGTCGGCGTCCAAACGCGACACCGCCCAGGACGCGTTGACCGCCCTGTCCGACACCTTCCCCGCCGCCCTCGACACGCTCTCCGACGACACGCTCGCCGCCCTCCGCCGGCCGAAAGGTGATGTGACGGTGGCCGACCTCGGGCGGGAACGGGTGGAGTCGCTTCAAGCCGACCTGAATGCGGCGTGCGAACACGAGCCGGTCACCGACGCCGAGTACCACGAGGTCCGCATCGCGGCCAAGCGGGTGCGGTACGCGGCCGAGTTGTTCGCCGCACACGTACCAGACGCCGAGCGGATTGACTCCGACATGCGGGAACTGCAAGAGGTGCTCGGGCGGCTGAACGACGGCGTGGTCGGCGCGACCCACCTGGGCGAGTTCTCCCGTCACTTCGAGACGTTCCACCCGACCGCGTGGGACCGCCTGAAGCCGGGGGCCGACGCGCTGGGCGAACACTTCGCCGCCATGCGAGAGGCCGAGCGCGAGCGGTTCCGTGAGTGTTTGGCGAGCCGATAGGGTGGGTCGCTCTCGCCGAGAGCGACATCGGAACCGGCTCTCGTGTAGGGTGGGTCGATCTCGCC
>JANNQE010000590.1:0-2881 GCA_031441625.1 Planctomycetia bacterium | reverse complement strand
GCAACGCCGAGCACGCCGACCTCCGCGCGCTCGGCGTTGCCTCGCGGCAAACCGATGTTGCCTACTTCTCCTGGAACAACTCGCTCTGCACCACCTCGT
Organism: Planctomycetia bacterium; assembly: GCA_031441625.1. Classification (GTDB taxonomy): domain Bacteria; phylum Planctomycetota; class Planctomycetia; order Gemmatales; family Gemmataceae; genus JALHQU01. The sequence goes on along the minus strand of JANNQE010000590.1, from coordinate 2,782 downwards.
GCACCATCGTCCGCAACCCGTACTCCTTGTCTCGACAGCGCTTCACGATTTCGTCCACGGCCGGCTTGTCGATCGCGGTGGGGGCGGCACCCGTCGCATACGTCACCAGCTTCGTCGTCAGCGCACGGGCGATGCGGTCCTTGTCCTTCAGCATGAGCTTCTTCAACCCTTCGATGTCGGCGAACTTCTCCCCCTCGAACACGTCCGCCGGGTCCACCGCCTTCCCCTCGTGGTACGGCATCCGCCGGCCGTCCACCTTCACCTCTTTACCGTTCCCGGTGGTGCGGTAGTTCGTCCGCCACCCGCCGATCACGTCGAAGCTCTCCAGCGCGAACCCCGGCGGGTCGATGGTGGCGTGGCACGTCGCACACGACGCCACCGCCCGGTGCTTGGCCAACTGCTCGCGGATGGTCGTTGCCCCGCGGATGTCCGGCTCGACGGCGGGGATGTCGGGTGGCGGTTTCGGCGGCGGTGAACCGAGCACGCGATCCAGCACCCACGCCCCGCGGACGACCGGCGAAGTGGTGGTGCCGTTGGCCGACACTTTGAGTGTTGCCGCCATCGTCAGCACGCCCCCGCGGTGGCTGTCGGCCGGCAGCTTCACCTTCTGGAAGGCGTACCCGTCCACGCCCGGAATGCCGTAGTGCTTCGCCAGCCGGCCGTTCAGCATGGTGAAATCAGACGCGATGAAATTCGTCACGCTCAGGTCGTCCTTCAGCACCTCGGCGAAGAACAGTTCGGCCTCCTTCACCATCGACACCCGCAGCATGGCGTCGAACTCGGGGTAGAGCAGGAAACTCGGCTCGGTGGCGTCGATGTCGCGGAGGTTGAGCCACTGGCCGACGAAGTGTTCGGTGAACGCGGCCGCCTTCGGGTGCTTGAGCATCCGCTCCACTTGTGTGCGGAGCGACTCGGACAACTTCCCCTTCTCGGCGAGGGCGAGCAACTCGGCGTCGGGCATTGAACTCCACAGGAAGTACGACAGCCGCGAGGCGAGGGCGAAGTCGTCGAGTTTGCCCGGCTTCTCCCGCAAGAACAGGAAATCGGGCGACACGAGGACGGCGGTCAGCCCCACCCGCACCGCCTTCTCGAACGACTGCTTCGCGTCCAGCTTCGCCTTCACGAGTGCCACAAACGGCTTGATGTCGTCGTCGGTCACGTTGCGGCGGAAGGCCCGGCGGGCGAAGTCGCGGAGGATCTTCTCGGCGTCGGCTTCCGGGTTCTTCGACACCACCTCCACCCGCTTGCTGTTGTTGAACACCGGCGACGGCTTCTGTTCCAGGTCGCCGAAGATGCGGCGGTGGCTCTCCGGCGGCCAGGCGTCGTGCAACGGGCCTTCCACCTCCACCCACTGCACCGCCAAGCCCGGCCCGTCGTACTTGTCCGCCCCGACCTTCGACACCACGTTCGCGCCGGCCAAGCCGTAGGGCGAAATGCGGATGTGGCTGCGGGCCTCGAAGAAGTCGGTGAACTCGATGACGGTTGGCTTGTTCGGGGCCGCGTCGTAGTAGCTCACCAGGTGGTTCTTGGTGCCCATGAGCATCGGCCCGGCGTCCACGCGGTACACCACCGGCTTGCCGCCGCTCTGGTGGCCGGAGGCCGAAATCCGAATGCGATACCGCCCGCGGTCGGGTGGGTAGAACTGGCCGACCACAATCGAGTTCCACGCCGACGAGCTGAACATCACCAGCTCGTCATCCCGCTTCAGGTAGACGCTCTCGGTGGCCACCTTCACCGCACGCTCGTCGTGCAGCGAATACCGCTTCTTCAGTAGCGGCGGCTGCGAGTCGTTGGCAATCGCCCGACTTAGCGCACGGTCGGCCGCTTCCAGGTACTTCTCCATCAGGAACGACGACGTGTGCAGCGCATCGCCGCTGGTGTCAAACCCGTCCGCCGACGCGTCGGCTGGCAGCAACTCTTGCAGGTCGATGTCGATGCCGAGCAGGTCGCGGATGGTGTTCTCGTACTCGACGCGGTTCAACCGCCGCAGCACTGTTCGCCCCTGTGTGGCGCGTGCCTTCAACTCGCCGGATGCGCTCTCCTTGGCGATCCAGTTCGTCACCGCCTGCGCATCCTTCTCCGGCGGGCGCGGCTTCGCTTCCGGTGGCATGGTGCCATCCGTCAGCCGACCCAGCACGGCCGCCCACCGCTCGCGGTCGGCTCGGGTTGTGAACTCGCCGGTGAGCGTGTCGGCGCGGAACTTCCCCTTCGGCTTGTCCGCCCCGTGGCAGTCGACGCAGTGCGCGGACAGGAACGCCGACACCGCCGCGTCGGGCGGTTTGGGTGATCGGCCCGAGGCGAGGCCCGGAAGCAACAATACGAGGAAGGGTGCGAAACGGCACAGACGCATGGCGATCACACGACGAGGGGTCGAACCGGCGGATGCTGCCATTATGCACCGGCCGGCGGCGGATCGCTCGCCATTTCCCGACGACACGCCCTCCGGGTCGGCCCCAGGCTCCGGGGCAGGTCAGAGGGTCAGAATACCACCCCGGGAGCCTACCGTGTGCGCCGCGATTCGGGTAGTTTGTACCCTTCCCGCCGGTTTGATCGTCTTTTGCAGTTCAGGTGTCCGCTCATGCCTCGGCTTTCGCTGGTACTCGTGCTGCTGGTCGCCGGCTCCGCTTCTGCCCAGACCACCGACGACGAGTTCTTCGAGAAGGCGGTGCGGCCGGTGCTGGCCGAGCGGTGCGTGGGGTGTCACGGGCCGAAGGCGAAGAAGGGCGGGCTGCGGCTCGACACCGCCGCGGGTGTACTGGCCGGCGGGGATAGCGGTGCGGTG
>JANNQE010000589.1:0-2347 GCA_031441625.1 Planctomycetia bacterium | reverse complement strand
AAACGCAAATCGAGGCGGGCGCTCTGGTGCACATCGTCAACCTCGTGTTCCTCCAGAGGGGGGGGGCGCGGCTGGGGCCCGCCACCACCGTGCCCATCACCATCATCGGCGCGTTCATCTTCCTCTTCCTGTTCGGCTTCTCCATCAACCTGCTCACCCTGTTCGCCCTCATCCTGGCCATCGGCATCGTGGTGGACGACGCCATCGTCATCGTCGAGAACGCCAGCCACCACATCGAACAGGGGATGAAGCCGCGGTCGGCCACCATCCGGGCGATGAGCGAGGTGACGGGGCCGGTCATGGCCATCACCGTGGTGCTGCTGGCCGTGTTCGTGCCCACCGCCTTCCTCGGCGGCATCACCGGCCAGATGTACCGCCAGTTCGCCCTCACCATCGCCGCGACGGCCGTGATTAGCGCCGTCAACGCCCTCACCCTCAAGCCGGCCCAGTGCGCCGCGTGGCTGAAGCCGTCGAAGGGGCGGAACGTGTTCACCAGGGTGTTCGACTTCTTCTACAAGCCGGTGGAGAACGTGTACGCCTGGTGCGTGAAGGGGCTGCTGCGGGTGTGGTGGCTGGTGCTGCTGCTGTTCGTCGGCCTGCTGGTCGGCACCGGCTACCTGTACCAGCAGATCCCCACCGGCTTCCTGCCGACGGAGGACGAGGGGTACGTCATCTGCGCCGTCCAACTGCCCGACTCGGCGTCGCTCGACCGCACCCGCGAGATCACCGACCGCATGAACGTCGCCCTCGCCCGCATGAAGGCCGAGGGCAAGGTGGACGAGTGGTTCACCATCGGCGGGCTGAGCCTACTGGACAACACGGCCGCGTCGAACGGGGCGACGGTGTTCGTCGCCTGGACCGACTGGGCGAAGCGGACCACCCCGGAGTTGCGGCAGGAGGAGCTGAAGAACGCCCTGCAAGGGGAACTCATCCGGTACCAGGAGGCGAACATCTTCGTCATCGTCCCGCCGAGCATTCAGGGGCTGGGCTTCTCCGGCGGGTTCGAGATGAAGATCCAGGACCGCGAGGCGGTCGGCCTGGACGTGCTGCAAGAGCGGACGCAGGCGGTGATCGAGGCCGCCACGGCCGACAAGGACGGCCCGGTCGAGGCGTTCCCCAAGACCCGCACCACCTTCCGCGCCGGCGTGCCGCAGATCTACCTGACCATCGACCGCGAGAAGGCGGAGAAGCTGGGCGTGCGGGTGGACGACATCTTCGCCGCCCTGCAAGCCAACCTGGGGTCGGTGTACGTGAACGACTTCAACAAGTTCGGGCGGACCTATCAGGTGCGGATGCAGGCCGACGCCCAGTACCGCGCCGACCCCGACCTGCTGCAACGGCTGGAGGTGCGGAACCGCGACGGCGGGAAGGTGCCCCTGGGCACGCTGCTGACGGCCGAGCCGAAGGTCGGCCCGCCGTCCATCGCCCGGTACAACCTGTACCCGACGGCCACCATCAGCGGCACCACCAGGCCGCAGTTCAGCTCCGGGCAGGCGCTGGCGGCCATGGAGAAGGCGGCCGACGAGGCGCTGCCCCGCAGCATGGGGTACGAGTGGACGAGCATCGCGTACCAGGAGAAGCGAACGGCCGCCCAACCGATCAAGCTGTTCGGCCTGGAGGTCAAGGTGCCCGAGGCGCTCATCGTCGGCGCGCTCGCGGTGTTCCTGGTCTACCTGGTGCTGGCGGCGCAGTACGAGAGCTGGTGGCTGCCGCTGGCGGTGATTCTGGTGGTGCCGCTCGGCCTGCTCGGGGTGGTGGCGGCGGTGGGCATTCGCGGGCTGGAGAACAACGTGTACACGCAGATCGGCGTAGTGCTCATCATCGCCCTGGCCAGCAAGAACGCCATCCTGATTGTGGAGTTCGCCCGCGACCTGCGGCTGCAAGGGCGGAGCGTGCGGCAGGCGGCCATCGAGGCCGCCCGGATGCGATTTCGGCCGATCCTGATGACGAGCATCGCGTTCATCCTGGGCGTGGTGCCGCTCGTGTTCGCCACCGGCGCGGGGGCGGCCAGCCGCCAGGCGCTCGGCACCGCCGTGTTCGGCGGGATGATCACCAGCACCGTGCTGGCGGTCTTCTTCGTGCCCGCATTTTACGTCGCCATCCAGGGATTGATCGAACTCATCAACGGCCCGCCGAAGCCGCTGCCGAAGGACGACGACGACGGGCACGCCGAACCGCCGGTCGCGCTGACCGCCGAGCCGCAGATGGGCAAGACCGGCACCGGCATCCTGGCCCGCATGTCGCGGGCGTGGCGCGGGCTGTGGCGGGGGTGATGCTTATCATGTTGGTGGACACGGCGAGCCGAGCGGCGTAAGCCGCCGGGTGTCATCAACCCGGCGGCTTACGC
>JANNQE010000588.1:0-3219 GCA_031441625.1 Planctomycetia bacterium | reverse complement strand
CGTGGGCAACGCCCACCTGCAACTGCAGTTGGCGTTGGGGGCGTGGCGGGGGGGTTTGGGTGGCCGGCTCTCGCCGAGAGCCGGTTCCTTCGGCGCCCTCGGCGTGGGCGACCCACCCTACTTCTTCGCCTTCAGCAGTTGCAGGTGGGCGTTGCCCACGTCCCACATGTAGTCCCCGATCTCGTACTTCTCGACGGCCGTGGTCAGGTGCTCTTTCACCTTCTTGGCGTCCCCTTCGGCGTCGTACCACAGCCCGACGTACAGGTGGGCGTAGAACTGGGCCGACGTTTTCTCCGCGCCTTTCACCTTGTCGGCCGCGGCCAGCACGTCTTCCGGCTTCAGCTTGCCGGCGTACAGCTTCTGAATCTCGGCCATCGGGATGCGGCTGTCGCGGGTCACGTCGATGAGCGCCGCCTGCGACTTCTCCTTGCCCACCACTTTCACGTTGCACAGGTAGTGCCAGGCGGCGTTCTCCACGTCCTGCGGGTTGTCGGTCTTGTGCAACTCGAACTGTTTCACCCCATCCTCGTGCTTTCCGGCGTAATACAGGGCGATGCCCCGCCGCCAGTGCTTGGGCGCGAACTTCGGATTGGCCTTCAAGAAGGCGTCGTAGTCGGCCACCGCCTCGGCGAACTTCCCCGCCCACAGGTGCGCGTCCCCGCGTCGGTCTTGCACCTTCGCGTCAGGCATGGCGTCGATCGACTTCGTGAACGCCGCCGCCGCCTTCGCCGGCTCCCGCAGCCCCAAAATCGCGTCACCCACGTCGGCGTACTCCCGGGCCCGCTCGCCCTTCGGCGCGTCGTCCTTCACGTCGGCCAGTCGCTTCTCCAGCTCGGCCAGGATTTTCGCCTTCTTGTCGTCGGCCTTGGACGGGTCGGCCGCCTGAACGGTGAGCGAGCCGACGAGCAGGGCGAAGAGGACGGGACGCATGGCGGGCACCTCGGCGGGGGAGTGCAGGCATTGTAGGCGCGGCGGGCGAGTGGTCCGCCGCCGAGTCGGTCCTACAATGCTCGGACGTGTCGTTCCCGATGGCCGTTTGGAGAACCGGGATGGAGCGGGAGCAACTTCTCAAGGTGATGGTGCCGGTCGGCGCGTTCGCGCTGCTGCTCATCCTGGTGGCGGGGGTCGTCGCCCTGAACTCCGGCGGCAGACCGCCCGCCACTCCGGCCGTGGTGCCGCCGGCCGACGGCACTCAACCCCTTCCCCCCTCGCCCGCGGAGGCGTCGGGGGCCGTCGCCAAGTACGACTTCCCACTCGACGGCCCAGAGTGGAAAGAAGTCGCCGGCAAGCCCGGCCTGAAATTCTGGGACGTGCGCGAGGGCACCGGCAAAGAGTGCCCGCCGGGCGCGTCGGTGTCGGCCCACTACACCGGCTGGCGAACAGACGGGGGCTCGTTCGACAGTTCCCGGAAGCACGGCTCCGCTCCAGTCCCGTTCTCACTGAACGGTGTGGTGGCCGGCTGGACCTACGGCCTTCCCGGCATGAAAGTGGGCGGGGTACGACGGCTGTTCATCCCGTCCGCACTGGGGTACGGCGCGCAGAACAAGGGCCGCGACCTCCCGCCACACACCGACCTCATCTTCGAAGTCGAACTGACCGGTGTCAATTGACCAGCGGCGCGTGTCCGCCTTCCACTCTACTCCGAGACCGAATCATGGCCGCAGACCCGTTCGCCCTGCCCGACCTGACCAACCCCGGCTGGACCGCCCGCCCGGACGGCATGAAGGTGTGGGACGTGACCGTCGGCACTGGCGACGAGTGCCCGGCCGGCGTGACCGTCACCGTGCATTACACCGGCTGGACGCTGGACGGGAAGGTGTTCGACAGCAGTCGCAAGCGGGGCGATACGATCTCGTTCGGCCTTCACCAGGTCATCAAGGGGTGGACGGTGGGCGTGCCGGGCATGAAGAAGGGCGGCAAGCGGCTGCTGCACATCCCGCCGGACATGGCCTACGGTGCCCGCGGGGCCGGCCGCGACATCCCGCCGAACGCCACCCTGGTGTTCGAGATCGAGTTGGTGGACTTCAAGAAATAAGGCCGCGCGTGAGATCCGCTCCCAGGGCTTCCGCCCTGGGCTACGGCCGGCGGTCCCTTCGGGACGCAAGACAACTCAAACGCCCCCGCCGCGAAGCGGCCGGCGGATGTAACCCAGGGCGGAAGCCCTGGGTGGTCGATTCCTACACGGAGCCTCTCATGCGCTGGAACCTGCTGGCCCTCACCACGGTGGTCGCCCTCGTCGGCGGCGTCGCCCTGGCCGAAGACAAGAAGGACGACAAGAAGGACACCACCCTCGACTTCCCGAGCCTGGAAGCGAAGGAGTGGAAGAAGCTGGAGAGCGGGATGAAGGTGTGGGACGTGAAGGAGGGTAAAGGGGACGAGGCGAAGGCCGGGGCGAAGGTGAAGGTGAACTACACCGGCTGGTTCACCGACGGCAAGCCGTTCGACAGCAGCCTGTTGGCCGAGTTCAAGCACGTGGAGCCGATCTCGTTCCCGCTGAACGGGGTCATCAAGGGGTGGACGGACGGCGTGCCGGGCATGAAGCCGGGCGGCGTCCGCCGGCTGGTCATCCCGCCGGAAATGGCCTACGGGAAGGACGGGCGGAAGGGCATCCCCGGCAACTCCACGCTCGTGTTCGTCATCGAGTACCTGGGGCCGGGCGACGACAAGTAACTCCGGAGGTGTGCCGTGCGACAACTCGTCTGCGGGATCGCGCTGACCCTCACCGGGGTGGTGGCGTTCGCCGCCCCGGTGCCGAAGCCGTCGGGCAAGGTCGATCCGGGCAAGCCGTGGGAGTTCCCCGACTTGGATTCGAAGGGATGGGAGAAGAAGGAGAGCGGCCTGAAGGTGTGGGACGTGAAGCAGGGGGACGGCAACGCGGTGAAAGCGGGCGACACTGTGAAGGTGAAATTCGCCGGCTGGCTGTCCGACGGTCGGCAACTTGAGGGCGGTGCGGACACACCCGAACTTAGCATACCGCTCTCCGCCGTCATCAAGGGGTGGCAGGAGGGGCTCGTGGGCATGAAGCCGGGCGGCATCCGCCGATTGTACATCCCCGCCGACCTGGGGTACGGCAAGACCGGGCATGGCTCGAAGATCCCCGACGACGCCGTGATGGTGTTCGTCATCGAGTACGTCGGGCCGGGAAAATGACGACCGGCGAGCGGCCCGCGTGAGCGGGCTGTTGCTGTCCACCTCCCCGCCGGAGGCATACAGCAACAG
>JANNQE010000587.1:0-3730 GCA_031441625.1 Planctomycetia bacterium | reverse complement strand
CCCGCAATCCCTTCCCGGACCCCTCACCCGGCTCGACTGCGTCTCGCCGACCTCTCCCCAGCGGGGAGAGGTGGGCACCGAGACCACCTGGGGACGGAATCGATGACCCCCGCCCCGCAGAAGACGACCGACAACCCGTATGTGGAGATGGTCCGCAACCCGGCCGCCCGCACGTACCTGCTCGTCGCCGCCGGCGGGCTGCTGGTGATGGCGCTCGTGTACCTGCTGTTCGTTCAGAACTGGACCGCGGCGGCGGTGGTGCTCGTGTGCGGCATCACGGGGCTGGCGCTGCGGTGGGCGGCCGGCCCGCCGGCGGTCGTGGTCGCCGTCTGCTACTTCTCCTTCTTCCCCACCGGGCTGCCCTTCAGCTTGCAAGCCGGCAACCAGGTGATGGGTCGGCAGAAAGAGCCGAACCTGCTGGTCATCGACCTGATGGTGACGGCCGCGGCGATGGTCCACCTGATCGGCACGTACCGCTTCTTCGCCGTCATGCGGTCGGGGATGCCGTTCGACGCCCCGAGCACGTTCGTGAAGCCGGGGGCCAAGCCGACCGTCCGCCCGGCCGAGCGTGTGCGTGAGGCGGAGTTGCTGTCCGTGTTCGCCCGCGTGGGCGTGGCCGTGTTGAGTGGGCAACTGCTCTGGCTGGCGGCCACCAAGTTGAAGGTGGACTTCCGCAACGGCTTCCCGCTCCGCCCGTTTAAGAACCTGTCCGAAGAGTCGGGCTACACGCAGGACTATCAGGGCCAGTTGATCGACCCCGGCGGCATCTTCAACGCCCCCAGCCGGTTCATGATCGTGGCCGCCGGCGTGCTCGGGCTGGCGTTCGCCGTCTGGCTGGTGGTGTGGTACTGGCGGCTGACCGCGATGAGCCGCGAGGAGGCGAAGGCGGTCTGCCTGGACCAGCAGTGGACGACCAACCGGCGTGACTACAACCGCCCCGAGAAGTGGCGGGGGTCGGCGAAGCAGAAGGCGGCCGGCACGCTGCCGAAGATGGGGTGCGTGTCGTGGCTGCTGGCCGGCCTCGTGACGGTCGGGATCCCGTGCCTGCTGAGTATCGTCGGGTTCTTTGTCCTCAGATCGTTCCGGTAACGTGGTCCACTCGCTCCGCGAGTGGAGTTCAAAGGGGCCACATGGCGACGCTCATCACATGGCTGCGGGAACTGGCCGGCTGGCTGCTGCTCGGCGGCGGGGTCGGGGCGTTCGTGCTGTGCTACGTGCAGTTCCTGTTGAACGGGCGGTGGATCGAGGCGTTGATCTGCATGTTCATCGGGCTGGCGGTGTTCCGCGGCGGGTTGGCGCTGCTCAAACTGGCGGTCGCCAGCCGTGCCGCCCGCGACGTGAAGCGGGAGATGGCCGCCACCGCCGCCCCGGTCAAGAAGATCCGCCCGCAACTCGGGGCGTCACAGCCGGCCGGCCGCCCGCGGCCGAGCATGGTGCCCGGTCCGGGGCGGAACTGAGCATGGTATCGTCTGGGTCCCGGGTCAAGCCGCCCGCTGGTACTCGGCCGGTCGCTCGCGTGGCGTGCCCACGTTCACCGTCTGCCGCACCAAGTACGGCCGCCGCCCGTGCCGCTCGTAGTTCGCCCGCGTCATCCCCTCGCCGATCAGCCCGAGGGAGATCAACTGCACGCCGAGCATCTCCATCAGCACGCTGAACAGCAGGAGCGGGTTGCCGGTCATCCACTGCCCGCTCGTCCACTTCATGCCGACCGTACAGGCGAACGCCACCAGCCCGACGAGCATGGCCGCCAGCCCGCACCCGCCGAACAGGTGCATCGGCCGCGTGTGGTAGCTGGCCAGGAACTTGACGGTGAGCAAATCGAGCAGCACCCGTACGGTGCGGCCGAGGCCGTACTTGGACACGCCGGCGGTGCGGGCGTGGTGCCGCACCGGCACCTGTGCCACCACCGCCCCTTGTTGAACGGCGAGCGCGGTGATGAAGCGGTGCATCTCGCCGTACAGTTGCATCCCCTCGACCACCTCGCGGCGCATCACCCGGAGGGTGCAACCGAAGTCGCGGAAGGGCACGTTCAGAGTCTTACGGATGAGCCAGTTGGCGCACCAACTGGGCACCTTGCGGAGCAGAAACTTGTCCTGCCGGCCGGCCCGCTCGCCGAGGATCACGTCGTACCCGTCGTCCAGTTTGGCGACCATCGCGGGCAGGTCGGCCGGGTCGTTCTGGAGGTCGCCGTCCATGGTGGCGATCACGTCGCCGACGGCGTGGTCGAACCCGGCTTGCAGGGCGGCGCTCTGGCCGAAGTTCTTCCGCAGCCGCACCACCTTCACCCGCTCGTCAACGGCCGCCACCGCCGACAGTTCCAGGTGTGTGCCGTCGGTGCTCCCGTCGTCGACGAACACCGCCTCCCAGTCGCACACAGGGGTGAGGGCGTCGCGGAGCCACTGCACGAGCGGGCGGACGTTCGCCCGCTCGTCCTTCACCGGGATGACCACAGACAGCAGCCTCATGCCGCACCTCGTGTCGATTCCATTCTTGGCGAACCCGGCCCGCAAGGGACGCGGGTGCGACCCACATCCCCAACCCACCCACGGCCCTTGCGGGCCGGGTTCGCCTTCAACGCACCACAAACTCGGCCACCAGAGAGTCGTCGCCGAACTTGGTGAACGACTGCGTGCGGAACGGGATGCCCGCGCCGGTGGCGTCGTGCAACTCAGCGACTAGCCGATACCGACCCGGTTTCAGCTTGCCGACGGGGATGGCCACGACGGTACTCGCCCCCGGCGGCACGCTCTCGAACCGCAACCCGGCCCGCCCCTCCCACACCGCCGGCGGGGTGTCGGCGTACACCGCGTAGCTCACATGAATGCCGGCGAAGTGGCCGGGCTTCAGTTGCCAGGTGGTGCCGGAACGGTTCTCGCACCGCATCGCCACCGTGAACGGCGTGTTCGGATTCACTTCAGTCGGCGGCGCGTTCTCCCAACACAGGTGCGACCGCGCCGGGCCGGGGCAGTATTCGCCAAGCGCCCACTTGCGGAACCGCACCGGCGTGTGCGCCGCCCCTTCGCCACGCAGCTTCTGCTCGTACAGGTCGAAGAACAGGTCCATGTTCACGGTGCGGGCGACCGGCCAGTGTCCGTACCGCGGCCACAGTTGTCGGCGGGCCGCGTCGAGCGTGGCGTCGGTGTACAACAGCAGCACGATGGCCGACACCAGTCCGGTGCGGTCCGCCCCCTGCTTGCAGTGAACCACAATCGGGTACTCGCTGCGGTCGAGCACCTCGATCACCCGCCGCAGTTCGGCGGGGAAGGGGAGCGTTTGTGCCGAGAGCGTCACGTCTTCTTGCGCGATGTCGGCGGCGAACGTGCCGCGGCATTCGTCCTGATACCAGTCGTCCCAGGTGTTCGTCCCGCGGAGGTTCAGCACCGTGCGGATGCCGTGCCGGGCGGTCAACTCCTCCAGGTCGCGTTCGCTCGGTTGGGCGACACGGTACACGCGACCGGGGATGACGGTGTGTTCGTTCAGCCCGCCGTAAATGCGGCACGCCTCGGCCACCACGAGGACGACGGCCACCGCGACGCCGCCGAGCACCGCCCACCGCAACCAGCGTCGGCGAGGGCGGACGGGTGTGGCGGGTGGGGGCATGTGCGGATTGTGGCGGAAGCGGCGGGCCGTGGCTAGACGAGTTCGTGCGACGACTTCCGAGCGACCACGGAAACGACAACCGACCTCATATCCGCAAAGCAGCAAGAGGGGAACGACTCGACGATCGTGG
>JANNQE010000586.1:0-3615 GCA_031441625.1 Planctomycetia bacterium | reverse complement strand
CCCCCCGTCCCCCTCTCCCAGGGGAGAGGGGGTGTTCAACTTGTGAACGTGGAGGGGCGTTCGCAGAACAAGCGAAGGGCACGCGCCTTGAACACCCCCTCTCCCCTGGGAGAGGGGGACGGGGGGTGAGGTCTTGGAACCCTCTCGACACTTCGGCTACAATACTCTCCTCCCCCACGACCCGTTCCGTAGGGCCAACTCGAATGCGCCGCTCGCTCCTCCCGCTGTCCGCCGCCGGATTCCTGTTCGCCCTGTGCGTGATCCGCCCGGCGGACGCCCCGCTGTCGGCCGAACCCGGCTCGACTCCCGCCCCCAAGCCGGGCGGCAAGTTGCAGTACAACCGCGACGTGCGGCCCATCCTGGCCGAGAACTGCTTCGCCTGCCACGGGCCGGACAGTGCGGCGCGGAAGGCCAAGTTGCGGCTCGACCAGCGGGACGCGGCGGTGGAGAAAGAGGCGTTCGTGCCGGGCAAGCCGGACGAGAGCGAGCTGGTGAAGCGGCTGCTCCTGCCGGACAGCGACAAGAAGCAGATGCCGCCGGCCACGTCGCACAAGAAGCTGACTGACGCGCAGAAAGCCACGCTCAAGCAGTGGATCAAGGAGGGGGCCGAGTACGAACAGCACTGGTCGTTCCTCGCGCCGAAGAAGCCGGCGGTGCCCGCGTTCGACGGGGACGCCAAGGCCGCCGCGTTCATCAAGTCGCCGGTCGATGCGTTCGTGTACGCCGAGTTGAAGAAGCGCGGCCTGGAGCCGGCACCCGAGGCCGACCGCCGGACGTTGGCCCGCCGCTTGAGCCTGGATTTGACAGGTCTGCCGCCGAGTCCGGAAGAGGTCGAAGCGTTCGTGAGCGATCCGGGTGCGGACTCCTACGAGCGGTACGTGGACAAGCTGATGGCCAAGGCGCAGTGGGGCGAGCACCGCGGGCGGTACTGGCTGGACTACGCCCGGTACGCCGACACGCACGGCATCCACTTCGACAACTACCGCGAGAACTGGGCGTACCGCGAGTGGGTCATCACCGCGCTGAACGCGAACATGAAGTTCGACCGGTTCGCCACCGAGCAGTTGGCCGGCGACCTGCTGCCGAACGCCACCCTCGACCAGAAGGTGGCCACCGGGTTCAACCGCAGTCACATCACGACGAACGAGGGCGGGTCGATCAACGAGGAGGTGCTGGTGCAGTACACCCGCGACCGCACCGAGACGGCCGGGCAGGTGTTCATGGGCCTGACCGTCGGGTGCGCCGTGTGCCACGACCACAAGTTCGACCCGTTCTCGCAGAAGGACTTCTACGGCCTGGCCGCGTTCTTCAACAACAGCACGCAGGGGGCGATGGACGGGAACATCAAGGACACCCCGCCCATCCTGTTCGTGCCGGCGAAGGCCGACCGCGAGAAGTACGCCACGTGGGAGAAGCGGAAGAACGAGGTGGCGGCGAAAGTGACCGCCCGCAAGACGACCGCCCGCGCCGAGTTCGACAAGTGGCTGGCCGGACTGAAGACCAGCGACGTGCAAGCGGCGGCGAACGGGCTGACCCTGCACGGCGTGTTCGCCGAAGGCAAGGGCGACACCCTGGCCGTGAGCGTGAACGGCAAAGACACGCCGGTCGCCAAGCCGAAGGACGCCGACTGGCGGAACGGGCCGCTGGGCGACGGGCAGAAGGTGCTGGGCGTGAAGGCGGGCAACACGCCCGAGTTCCCGGCGACGGTGGGCGACTTCGACGCGGCCAAGCCGTACACCGCCGCCACCTGGGTGCAGGTGCCCGCCCGCGGGCAGACCGGGGCCATCCTCTCCAAGATGGACGAGAAGGACAACTACCGCGGGTGGGACCTGTGGCTGGAGAACGACAAGTTCGCCGCCCACCTGGTCGGCGTGTGGCCGACCGACGCCATCAAGGTCACGTCGAAGGCGTCGTTCAACCCGAACGAGTGGCACCACGTGGCGGTCACCTGGGACGGCACCAAGAAGGCGACCGGGCTGAAGCTGTACGTGGACGGCGACCTCCAGCCGGTGGACGTTCACGCGAACGGCCCGGCCGCCGACCCCGCCGCGGTGACGGCCGCCATCCCGACGGCCTCGGCGCAGACGAAAGCCGGGTTCGCCATCGGCCGCCGCACGCCGGGTGCGCCGCTGAAGGCGGTCGGGCTGTCGGACCTGCGGCTGTACGACCGGGCGCTCGGGGCGAACGAGGTGGGCGAACTGGCCGCCGTCGGGCGGGTGCAGAAGGTGCTGAGCAAGCCGGCCGACAAGCGGCAGCCGAAGGAAGTGGACGACCTGTTCAACTGGTGGGTGGCGACGAAAGACACGGCGTCGAAGGACTTGACCGCCGAGCTGCAAGCGGTGCGGCAGGAAGAGGTCGGGTTCAAGACCCGCGGCACCACCGCCCCGGTGTCGAGCGAGAAGGCGACCCCGCCGGAGGCGTTCGTGTTGAAGCGGGGCGACTACGACAAGCGGGGCGACAAGGTGGGGGCCGGCACCCCGCAGGCGCTGCCACCGATGGCGAAGGAGTTGCCGAAGAACCGACTCGGTCTCGCCCAGTGGCTGCTGAACAATGACCACCCGCTGACCGGCCGCGTGACCGTCAACCGCTTCTGGCAGGAGTTGTACGGGCAGGGGTTGGTGCGGACGGCCGGCGACTTCGGCATCACCGGCGAACAGCCCAGCCACCCGGAGTTGCTCGACTGGATGGCCGAAGACTTCGAGAGCCACTGGGACATCAAACGCTTCTTCAAACTGCTGGTCACGAGCGGCACGTACCGGCAGGCGGCAGTCACGACGAAGGACAAGCTGGAGCGCGACCCGAGCAACGTCCTCCTCAGCCGCGGCCCGCGCTTCCGCATGGACGCCGAGATGATCCGCGACTCCGCCCTGGCCGCGAGCGGGCTGCTGGTGCCGATGATCGGCGGGCCGAGCGTGAAGCCGTACCAGCCGGAAGGGGTATGGGAGGCGGTGGCCATGCCGGAGAGCAACACCCGGAACTACAAGCGGGACACCGGCGACAACCTGTACCGCCGAAGCATGTACACGTTCTGGAAGCGGGCCGCCCCGCCGGCCGCGATGGAGGTGCTGAACGCGCCCAACCGCGAGACGTGTGCCGTCCGCCGCGAGCGGACGAACACCCCCCTGCAAGCGCTGCTCACGCTGAACGACGTTCAGTACGTGGAGGCCGCCCGCGTGCTGGCGGAGAAGGCGCTCGCGTCGGCGGTGGACGACGACAAGCGGATCGACTTCGTGGCCAAGCGGCTGCTGTCGCGGAGCTTCACCACGAAGGAACTGACCATCGTAAAGGAGAGCCTGGCGGCACTGTCGAAGGAGTTCACGGCGAAGCCGGACGAGGCGAAAAAGCTCTTGACGGTGGGCGAGCACAAGAGCGACCCGAAGTTGAGTGCCAGCGACCTGGCCGCGTGGACCATGCTGTGCAACCAGCTCATGAACCTGGACGAGGTGCTGAACAAGTAGTTCGTAGGGTGGGTTCTGCTCGGGTGGTCCGCCCTCGCCGAGGGCGGGTGCCTGTTAGGGTGGTCCGCCCTCGCCGAGGGCGGGTGCCTGTTAGGGTGGTCCGCCCTCGCCGAGGGCGGGTCTGGTCCCGGCTCCGGCTCTCGGCGAGAGCCGGCCA
>JANNQE010000585.1:0-7005 GCA_031441625.1 Planctomycetia bacterium | reverse complement strand
CGATACCGGTCTTCCGGCTGGGAGGCGAGGGGAGGCGGCCCAAGGCGTAGAAACTCCCTTCCGCGGAGTCCATATCGTAGCCGAGGTTTTTTCCCGAGCCGGACACGACAGCTACGGGAGCGGCGTCGTGAAAGAGGCGGCCGGAGAAGATTTCTTCCAAACCCTCGTGAGCGGCCGCTGAGTGCGATGCCTTGTCGAATCCGTAGTACGTCAAGTCCCCGACCGCCTTCTTGGCGTCGGGTTCGTCGCCCCGCGCCGGGCCGGCAACCACCGCGGCGACGAGGACGGGGATGAGTAGAGCTCGGATCATTGGTCAGTTCCCTTGGAGGTTGAATCGTAACAGCAACAACTCTGGCACACCGTCTGCGGCCGAACGACAAAGCTCAGCTGCCGGGGCCGCTCAGCGACTATGACCCGCCAGAACCGATAAGGCGGCCCCGGTCTGCTGAGCTTTGCCGTTCTCATTCTGCGGCCGGTGGCCGCGCCCGCGGGCCGGGAACTTCGAGCTAGTCTACCCGCGGTCCGGTGTGCGATCCCGAGAGTGTCCGTGGTGTGCGGGGCGTTCCCCCACCCGCTGGTTCGACTGGGACGGGGAGTCGTTGCGGCCCCTTCGTTTGGTGACAACCGGGTGTCACTCGACCCCGCGTTGATCCCGTTGGGACGGCTGCGTGTCGTGTCGCCTCCCCCGCCGGACCTCTTGTTCCCCAAGTCTAGAGGTCACCATGCCCGCTCGCAAGAAGGTTCCGCCGAAACCCCCGCCGCCCGACGCCTCCGCCCTGCCGGTGCACCACCCGCACGCCGCCGGCATCGACGTCGGCGACCGCACGCATTGGGTGCGCGTGGGCGACCGCGAGGAGGACGTCCGCGAGTTCCCCGCCCACACGGCCGGCCTCCGCGAGCTCGTCGCGTGGCTGCGACAACGGGGTGTCATTCGCGTCGCGCTGGAGGCCACCGGCGTGTACGGGCACGTCCTCTTCCTCACCCTGTTGGAAGCGGGGTTCGACGCCGTCGTCACCGCCCCCACGTTCACCCGCCAGATTCAGGGGCGGCCGAAGACCGACAAGCGGGACTGCCAGTGGATCTACCGCCTGCACGCGCACGGCCTGCTCCCGCCGGTGTTCCAACCGGACGACGCCACGCACACCCTCCGCGAGTACGTGCGGCAGCGGGGCACGCTGGTGCGGCTGAGCGGCCAGCACATCCAGCGGATGCAGAAGGCGCTCGAGCGGATGAACCTGAAGCTGACGCACGTGGTCGGCGACGTCACCGGCGTGACCGGGCTGAAGATCGTTCGCGCCCTCCTGGCCGGCGAGCGGGACCCCCACGTGTTGGCGAAGCGGCGGGACCGGCGGTGCAAGGCGTCGGCGAGTGACATGGCGGTGTCACTGGACGGGCGGTACCGGGCCGAGGACCTGAGCGGGCTACGGATCGCCCTGACCCTGTGGGAGCGCTACCAGGAGGTGATCGCCGAGTTGGACACCGAGATCGAGGGGCACCTGCGGGGGATGAAGCGGCAGTCCGAGTGGCCCCCGCTGGCGGCGAAGATTCGGGTGCGGGGGCGGAAGCCGCACGACCCCACGTTCGACGTGCGGACGGCGCTGTGCTACGCCACCGGCGTGGACCTGACGCAGATCGAAGGCATCGACGCCATCCACGCGCTCACGCTGGTGGGCGAACTCGGTTGCGACTTCCGCCAGTGGCCGAGCGTGAAGCACTTCACCAGTTGGTTGGGGTTGTGTCCCAACTTCCGACAGAGCGGGGGGAAGGTGAAGTCGAGCGCCACGCGGCGGGGGAAGAACCGGGCGGCGCACGCCCTGCGGCTGGCGGCGTGGGGGCTGATGCGGAGCGAGAGTGATCTGGTCGCGTACCTGCGTCGCGAGCAGTCGCACCTCGGGGCCCGGAAGGCGATCACGGCCGCGGCTCACAAGCTGGCGCGGATCGTGTACGGGGTGTTGCGGTACGGGTAGGCTACCAGAAGCGGAGTGAGGAGGAGTTCGTGGAGGAGCATCGCCGCCGTCATGAGGCGAACCTCCGCCGCCGGGCGAAGGAGTTGGGGTACGAGGTGCGGAAGATCGAGGGGGCGTCGGAGGAAGCGGGGTGAGTGCGTGAGCGGTCACGCGATCTTTGGCAACTGGAGCGGGGGGCTGCCGGACCAGGGGTTCGGACGGTCGCCGGAGAGGGTCCGCGCCGAACCAATTGCCGCAACACAGCGTCAGCGAGAAGGATCAGTTAGGCTCGCCAAACGTTCCTGGGGGGGCCGCGCTCCGCGGCTACAACGTTAACGTTTCGGACCGAAGTAGGGCCGGGCGGGCGAGGCGCTGCCGGGTGGGACGCGATCGGCGGGCCGGTCTCCCTTGATAAGCTCGAAGGTGATTCCCAGGGGCTGGCAGCCGGGCCGCGCGGCACCGATCACGAGACCCACCCGGCCGAACTGGTCCCCCAGCGCCACCGCCTCGAAGCGGGTGAACACCTGCTTTCGCGGATCGTACTCCAGAAAGCCGAGCAGCGTCGGCTCGTAGCCCCACTTGGTCATCGAAGCGACCTTGCCGGCGGCCACGTCCGGGGGCGGCGGCTCGCCCAGTTTGGCTTGCCCGTCAAGACGCAAGCGAACCGCGTCCGCGGACACCGCCTCGACCGTCAGGGTCAACTCAGCGGCGCGAACCGATGCCTTGTCTAGCCCGTCGCTGTGTCCGTCGTAGACGGACCTCGGGTTCAGGTGGCGGCGAACCAGCCGGTCGGCGATCTCTGCCGGCATCGCGAACTTCTCGTCCACCTTCGGCTTGGCCGGCATCAGCGACTTCCACTCGGCCTCGGAGAGCCACATGTGGTCGGGGTGAGCTTGGGGCGTCGTGATCCTCTTGTGGCCCTGCTTCGCTTCGGTCTTCTCACCCTTCTCGTCGTGCCAGAGATCGTCATCGGTCGAATACCGAAGCTTGTCCCCCTCGCGCATGAACGCCCGGTAATGTAGCTTGAGGATCATCGTTCCCGGCGGCGGGGCCAGGAGGGACTGCTGGCGATCCGGCACGCCCATCTCGCCGACCTTGACGGCACCCGGTGCCCGTTCCGCTTCGGGAAGGGCCTGCCACATTTCCAGCGCCTTCTTCAAATCGAAATCCGGCTTGAAGCTCTCTTTCTTGTTCTCGACGACGAGGTTGCTCTCCAGAATCTTGCCGCCCGGCGTCACGCACCAAAGGGCACCCTCCAGGCTGGCGAGCTTCAGGCCGGAGTCCCGCAGGAACTGCCCGACGGCGTCGGCGCGGTCGTACTCCCGAACGCTCAGCGAAACGGCGACGAAGTTCTCCAGCATCAGTTTGGTGTTTTGCTCGGTCCAGAAGGCGGGCGCACGGCCCACCGTTCGGCCGCCGCTTCAACACGACCCGATGCCGGTGGCACCGCCGGACGAGTAGATGAACAGCGGCTTCCCATCGGCCGCCGCCTTCTGGCGGGCGGCGTGCAGGTCGAGGAACCACGGAACGTCCATCCAGCGGGATTCACCGGGCTGGGGCTTGATCTGCTTTTGGATCTGAGCAAACGATTTCGCGCTCAGCACCTCCGCCGGCTCCGCTGCGGATGCGTGAGTGGCCAGTCCGCCCGCGATGCCGAACAGCACGAGGAAGGCCGGTGTCGTTATCGGCTTGTTCGTCATGGTATGAATGAATCCTTCGGTGAGGGTGGTAACTGAGGTCGCGACCCCGCCGCCTGGAAAGTGGATTTCATCAACGCTGCTGGCACTGTTGATATACAAGTTCTCGCTCGGGAGAGTGCGGGTAGTGGCCTCATGGTAGGGATGCGTTGTATCGGTGGATGAAGTCCCAGAGGGCGCCCAAGTGGTTGTCCAGGCACTTGGCCGATCGTAACCGTTCACGGCCTACCGCCGTGAGCGGGTGAGTGGTATAGCCGGGCGACATGCTGCCGCCTCCTCTGCCACCGGATCTCTTCGACGCCCTGCCGCCGGCCGTGCAGGCGTACATCCGATTCCTGGAGGCCCGCGTCGATCAACTGGAGGCCCGGCTGGCCGACCTGGAAGCCGAGCGATGGTCAGAAAAAACGAATCACGCCCCACCGTCTGCTGCAGCGCCGTGTTCGGCGTGCCCTAGCAACCCGCGACCCGGAACGGCATCCCCTCGGACTGAAGGACGCCCGCCGGAAACACCGCCCCGCCGGCGGCGACGTACTCGAACAACTCCCGGACCTCTTGGCCACGGAGCGGGTAGCCTGACAGTTCCTCTAACCGCACCCACGCGGCCCCCAGCGACTCCTCGTCCGGCACGCTCTTGGGCGCGGTGCTGTCGATCGGCTCGGCCAGGAACACAACCCGCAGCCGTGCCCCGGCCGCGGAGGGCGAGTGCTCCACTCGCAGGATGCCGACGACGCGCACCGGCACCCCAGACTCCTCCATCGTCTCGCGGCGGGCAGCCGCCTCGAATGTCTCACCCGGCTCGACCCGGCCGGCCGGCAGATACCAGAGTTGGCCGTGCTTCCGCTCTTGCACGACGAGAAACTGGTCGCCGCGCCGGACAACGACGACGGAGAAACACCATGTGGGGATCGGCTCCCGCGCCATCCGCGCGCCCTCCATCGCCGAACGACCCAACTCAGCAGCGGCCGCCGCCTCGGTGAGCTATGAACTCCCAGAAACCGACAAGGCGGCCGTCTGCTGCAATGCCTGGTTCGGCGCGACGGCCTCACCGGGTGAAAGCATCGTAGCTGTCCGGGTCGGTGAGGTGGGCGAGTCGATCACGGATCCCGCCAATTTCGGCCACGAGGTCCGCGGCCGCTCGGTCCAGGTCTGTGTCCGGGGCGACGGCGAGCAGGGCGACCGGCCAGCGCTCGGTCTGGAACCGGTCCGGGAGTGGGATCACGTAGGCGGCAGGCGAGTACGGCATCCGCCCGGCCTCCAAGTCGTCCAGGCCGTAGACCCGGCGGGCGTACCCGTGGGCCGTGAGCCAACCCCGCAGGGCAGCCCCGACGGCGCGGAACTCGTCCAGAGTGCAGTCGCCCCGCGGGCCGACGACTGCCAGGAGCACGTCCGGGGGTTGATCCGCTCGGGCCACAGCCCCTCCCCATGTCGCCCCAATACGCCGAAAGAATCCATGCAGCCGTGGGGGTAGTGTAGCGGGGTCGCCCGCACCGGAGGCTTGCCATGAGTGACCCCATTCTGGCCATCGACCTGGGGCGGTCCAAGAGCATGGCGTGCGTTTATGACCGCGGCACCCGCGAGCACACGTTCCGCACGGTGGACTCCACCCCCGAGGGGATCGACCGCCTGCTCGCCCGTCACCCCGGCGGCCTGGTAGTGGTCGAGGCGTGTGCGAACGCCGGGTGGGTGGCCGACCGGGTGGTCGCCGCCGGGCACGTGGTGAAGGTGGCGAACACGGCGGCCGAGAGCTGGAAGTTCAAGCACCTGAAGCGGAAGACGGACCGGGACGTCGCCCTGCGTCTGGCCGAGCTCGAAGTGATCGGCCAGTTGCCCACCGTCACCCTGCCCGACCCGCCGACGCTGCAGCGGCGGCTGCTGATCACCGCCCGGCAGGAGTTGGTGGGGCGTCGGGTGCGGTGCCAGAACCGCCTGCGGGGGCTGTTCGCCGGGGTCGGCCTGAGCTGCCCGCTGGGGGCGGCGGCGTGGAGTGCGGACGGCCGAGGCGGTGAGCGCGTACCTGGGGGAGGCGAGCCGGTTCAACCCCACTCTCGCCAGCTTCTTCCGCCGGCTGGTGGACGCCGGCAAGCCGAAGATGCAGGCCATCGGCGCGTGCATGCGGAAGCGGGTCATGATCTGCTACGGGGTGCTCAAAAACCGAGCGCCGTTCGACCCCGAATGGGAGTCAAGAATCGACACTTGACAACACGCGACCTGGTTCGGCGTGCCTTTACTACTCCCGCGGTTTCGACTTCGCGAAGAAGGCCTCCCAGTCCACGACCTTTCCCTCTCGGCACCGCGGACCTGCCGCCCCGTTACGGCTTGGCAGGGTCGCTGACCACCGCGCAGCCCGTCAGGGTCGCGGTGCCTTCGGGTTCGACCGACGCCACCGTCCCGCGCACCGTCAGGAGTCGCATGTCCGAGCCGGAGACGCCGGGAACCAACTGGACGGGCACCCTCGTGGCCC
Source organism: Planctomycetia bacterium (assembly GCA_031441625.1). Classification (GTDB taxonomy): domain Bacteria; phylum Planctomycetota; class Planctomycetia; order Gemmatales; family Gemmataceae; genus JALHQU01. The sequence goes on along the minus strand of JANNQE010000585.1, from coordinate 901 downwards.
GGGGGAACCGACAGGTCAGCTTCATCCCTTTACACTCTAGAGTCACCGTCGTCTCGCCGACCCACTTCTCCTGCTCCTTGGTAGCGTCGACTGACACGCCGACGAGCAGACCCGTCACCTCCACGTCCTGACCGAGCTTCTCCTTCAGGTTCACCGTCAATTCGGGCCGGACGAGCGCGGGTTTGGGCGGCGGGCCCACGTCCTTCCGTTCGCACCCGGTCAGCAGCAGGGCCGATATCAGGAGAGTCGATCGGACCACGATACACCTCCGGTTCGCCCGCGAACGTGCCGCCACCGGATGGTAACCGAGGCACGTCAGCCCTCTTACGCCGAAAGAATCCATGCAGCCACCGGGCCGGGTTCGGCCCCCGACGTCCCGTGAACTGGTGCGTTCCGTTGGCGGGGTTGCCAGGGTTATGCTGGAGTCGTCGACGCTGCTCCTGACGAATGCTGGTGGCGAACGTGTGCGGGGAAGGGGCGGTCGAAGCCGCTGGTGTGGGTGAGAGGGACGAAGGCAAGGAATGCGAAGTGGTTGCGGCCGCGCCTTGCCCGCTATGTCATGGGATGTGGTCAAAGTCACCTCCGGGCAACGCCCTCGATCGCGGCGACCTCGGCCGGGGCGAGCGGGGAGCCGACGACGGCCAGACCCGCTCGCATGTGACTTTCATCGGTCGTGCCGGTGAGGGCCACCATCCCGACGTCCAGGGCGAACCGGAGCACCACCTGGGCCGGCGTCCACCCCCGGTGCCGCGCGATGCCCGCGACCGCCTCACTTCCGACCACCGCCCGATTGGCGGTGAGCAGCGAGAACCCCTGGTAGACGATCCGGTTGGCCGTACAGAACCGGCGGACCTCCAAGTCCCACCCGCGGGCGGCGTGACAGCGGTTCTGCACGACCGCC
>JANNQE010000584.1:0-2347 GCA_031441625.1 Planctomycetia bacterium | reverse complement strand
GCCGGACGGCGTCTTGGGCGGGGCCGGCTTCCCCTGCGGGCCGTCGGACGAGGGCGGCTTGGACGAGTTCGACGAGTTCAAGCCGAGACGGCCTTCCAGTTCGGCGACGCGGGCTTCGAGTTGGGCGACGACGGCCGCAATCGCCGGCCGCAATGCGACCGGGATCTGGTCCCACAACTCCGGCGGAATGGACGACGGCCGCGTCAGGCCCGACAATGACCGCCACACGCCCCGCCCGTCAAGCCGAACCCGACAGGCCGTGAACGGTTACTCCGCAGTGCCTCTTCCTGTATCTCCCGCTTCAGGAACCGGGCGTCCACCAGGAACCCGTTCACCTGGATCATCCAGGCCGTCGGGTTCTGCTCGATTTGGCTGCGGAGCGACCACGCCGGGTCCATCGGCCTGATCTTCAGCGTCTTTCGGATCAGCATCGACTTGCCCTGGGCGGTGCTTTCGTCGATCCCGAACGCCTTATCGATGGCCGTCAGCTTCATGTGCGGCGACTGGCTGCGGTCGTCCAGGAAGTTCACCCAGCCGATGGTGCGGACGATGCCGCACGCCCAGGTCTGCGGCTTCCCGCTGACGAGCGGCGACGGACGCTTGCGGGCCAGATTCTCGGCCAACTTCCGACACAGCCCGGCGTACTCCTCGTTCAGATGCTCCCGGCAGAACTGGTCGATCAGCCCGACGATCACCGCCAGCTACTCGTCCGTTTCCCCCCTCGACGGCGGCTTCGGGGCGGGCTTGGCTTTCGGCGCTTTCACTGGCAGTGGCGTGGCCGACAGTGGCAGGGACGTGACGATCCCGTGCCGGTCCTTGGCCGTCTTGAAGTCCTCGTTGAGATTGCGCCGGATGCCGGGGCCGAACGACACGTTGTAACTGCTCATCAAGCCGTCGTAGACGATCCGGTCGTTGAAGGGCAGCAGCACCGTCTGCGTCAGAACCGGCAGGTGGGGGCCGATCAACTCCTCGAACGGCTGCGAGAGGGCCAGGACGCCGAAGGCGACGGGCGGCGTGTCCGACGAGAGAAAGACGGTGTATTTCTTCAGTTCACGGAAGACCCAGAACTTGCCGTGGACGAGATGCCGCCAGGATCGCACGATGGCAAGTTCGTCGTCCGACAGGCGGGCCGGATTTTCGGCGACGAACGACTCGATCAGATCGAGGTTGGCGGTCAGGGCGTCCCGCACCTTGAGCCGCACGCCCGGCGAGAGTGCGGCGAACTCTTCCGGCGAGGCGAGCGTGTCGGGAATCACCGTGAGGCGCTGGTTCACGAAGAACATGAGCGCCCGGTGCAGCCGGAAGAACAGTTCGAGTTCGTGGGGTTCGAGTAACATGCGGTTTCACCGAATCCGAATCGGGGTCGTCCCGTGATTGTCACCGATGCGGTTTCCCTGTGGAATTCCGTTCCGACTTTCACGCCCTTGGCTCGGTCGATTTGCTTCCGGTCGTCGGAAAAAGTGATGCCGACCGGCCCTCGAGGTCGGGCGACATCAGGCACGAACGATTTCACCGATAGTTCCCGAACCAGTGGCCGTAATCGGCCAGAAGTTGCCGGTCGGGTCTTCCTCCTCTCGTCTCGCAGTCCGCCAGGGAGACTTCGATCACGTCCCCGTCGAACGTCACACGACAGGTCAACCCTGGTCCTCCGTCCGCCCACAGGTCGTCGTCCGGGCCGCTCAGGCCGAGGATCGTGACCCGCCGAGCCGGACCATGCGGCTGATGCCAAGACGCCTCGATGGGGAATTGCAAGTGCCGGGACAGGTGTTCGTGAAAGGCACGGAGCGTCACGCCGTCCACGGCTGGGAGCGGGTCGTCCCCGGTCAGGCCGAGTACGGCCCGGATGCGGTCGTCCTGGTCCGCCACCGACAACGGCCTCGCGACGATGCCGGTCGGCTGCTCGACGGCGATCCCGCCCCCGTCGTCCGGCTCCAGGTCGTCGGCCCCCAGCCACATTTCTCCGATCTCGAACCCGTCCCGCGCGGCCCGCTTCCGGTGAACCGGATGAACGGCGAGCAGGGTTTCCCGACTCCAGCGGAGGAGGTCCGTCGGGGGCGAGCCGTTCTCGCATTGGGCCACCGCCCCGGCCCAGCCGCCGATGGGCAGGTCGGGGTAGTCGGGATCGGTCACGCCTCGGCGGACCCGGACTCGGTCGCCGACGGCGTACTCCCGTCCGGTGGTGGGATTGTCGGGTCTGGACATGCCGCCCCCCTCGGTTCGTGACTTCGAGCGACGCTATCCGACGCCCAACTCGGAGGCGACGGCCCGCACCCGCTTCACCGCATCGTTCCGGGACAGGCCACGAGTCTCCCGCAGGAACCGGATCGCCGCCTCCTGTTCGCCCGTC
>JANNQE010000583.1:0-8740 GCA_031441625.1 Planctomycetia bacterium | reverse complement strand
ACGTACACCAGCCCGCCGGTGTTGTTGTCCTTGTACGCCTCCAGGCCGAACGCCTTCGCGTTGGCGAAGTTGAGTTCACCCGGCTTCCGCACCTTCAGCTTCAGCCCGTACTGGAACTGCGGCTCCTTGCCGTCCCCGCCCGCGCCGGGGAAGAAGGCCAGCCCGCCGCGGTCGCTCACGTACAGCACCTGCCCGGTGCTCACCCCCTTGAACACCTCCACCCCGAACAGGGTGGTGGTGTCGGTGAACTTCTCCTCGTCGGCCATGCGGGCCTTGAACGACAGGCCGGTCACGTACCCGGACGTCTTGGCGGCGGCGAACTCCCCCCCGGACACGGCCATCTGGCCGGCGGCGGTGACGGCCACGACCGAATCGACGGCCGGGTCGTTGTACAGCTCCACCCCCACCTTCAGCGCCTTCTCCCAGTCGGTCTCTTTCCCCTTCCGCACCTTCAGGTCGTGGGCGGCGGCCCACTTGGGCACCACCACCGGCCCCTGGGCGAGTGCGGCAGTCGTACCCAGAGCCAGCACGAATAGGACGGCAAACCGCGCACGCATGACACACCTCGTCAGAGAGCGGAAACCGGGCCGGGTTGCCCAGCCCATCAGATTCAGTGGGAACGCCCCTGTTCACTTAAGTTAACACTGAAAGCCGACGCGGGCCGGAAAAACGCTGAAGTGCCCCCGCATTTCGTGCCCAGACCGCTTGACCCCGACCACACCCGTGGGTATCAGCCGGCCGCTCACACACACTCTCCGCGCCGGCTGAAGCGGCGGGCGGCACGACCGGGGTCGGGGGACTTCCGGCCGCGCCGTTCGGGGGGGTGTTGACACTCACGCTCGGTCTTCGATACGGAGGGGAAGGAGGCCATGGTGCACCAGGCGAACAAATGGGGGTGGAAGGCGCTCGCGGCGAAGATGCTGCTCGCGCCGGTGTTGGCCGGATCGCTGGCGGTGCCGGCCTTCGCCCAACCGCCCGCGTCGAGAACGACGCCGGCCACGCAACAACCGACCCAGGACCCGACCGCGCTGCTGAAGCTCGGCCGCCAGGCCCTGGGGGAAGGCAAACTCGACGCCGCCGCCGGGTACGCCCGGCAGGCCGACGCGGCCAACCCGTCGGGCAAGTGGGGGCTGATCGCGGACACGCCCGCCGCCCTGCTGAAGGACACGCAAGTGGCCCGTCAGGCGGCGGACAAGGCGCTGGCCGCCCAGCTCACCAAGGAGGCCCGCGACCTGGTGAACAAGGGCGGCCGGACGGACGCCGAGAAACTGGCGTACCTCGACGCCGCCGCCGCCAAGCTGGACAAGGCGACGACGCTCGCCGGCAAGGGCGACATCTTCGACGGGCTGAACGTGTTCGCCGACAAGCCGGACGCGCTCAAGCGGGAAGTGGACACCGCACGCGCCGCACTGCGGAAGAACAACCCCGGTCTGGTGACGGCCGACGTTCGTGGCACTGCCCCGACGCCGACCAAGCCGGCCGGGAGTGGCATCCGCCCGGCCAAGTTCGAACTGGAACAGCCGACCGGCACCACCGTTCCTGGCAGCGTGGCGTCGGCGAAGAAGACCGACGCGGTCGAGATGGTCGTCGCCGGCCGCAAGCTGATGGTCGACGGCAAGCTGGCCGACGCGCGGGCCAAGTTCGCCGACGCCTCGACGATGGGCGTCACGTTCGGGTTCAGCGAAGACAGCCCCGAGAAGGGGATGCAGGACGTGGCCGCCCGTGGCAAGGCGAAGGTGGACGGGCTGGTGGCCGCCGCCAAGGGGTTCAGCGAGAAGAAGGAGTGGGCGAAGGCCGACCTGGCGCTGACCGACGCCAAGGCGCTGACCGTGTCGCTCGACCTGTGGGCGCGGGAGATCGACCTCGAGCAGGAACTGCTGAAGAAGGCGATGGGGACGGTGAAGACGCTCGCGGCCCAGACCACCGCCACCGCCGCCGCCGACCTGCCGCTACCCCCGCTGCCGACGGTGGACGCGCCGAAAGGCCTCGACCTGCCGAAGACGCCGGAACTGCCGAAGACGCTCGACCTGGACCTGCCGAAGCCGGCCGACAAGCCGAAGCCGATCGACCTCGACCTGCCCGACCTGGAACTGCCGGCCGAGCCGAAGGCCGACAAGCCGATGCCGCCGGCGTTGCCGACGCTGCCGACCATGCCGGTCGTCAAGCCGGAGCCGAAGGTCGAAGCGAAGCCGGAAGTGAAGGCCGAAGACCCGGTCGCGGCGGCGGCGAAGGCGAAGACGGCCGAGGGCAAGAAGCTGCTCGACCAAGCCGCCGACCTGCTGAAGCGGGGCGAGCACGACATGGCCATGAAGCTCGCCGTGCAGGTGCACAACGGCGATTTCGGACTGAAGGGCGACGCCCAGAAGCTGATGGTGGCGGTGGACAGCGAGCGGAAGGTGGCCAAGACGAGAGAGGCGGTGCAGGCGTTCGCCACGGCCGCCGAGTTGGCCGAGAAGAAGCAGTTCGCCTACGCCGACCGGGTGCTCGCCCAGATCGACGACGACACCCTGCCGGCCGACAAGCAGGAGGACGCGAAGAAGGTGCGGAAGCTGGTGGCGGGCGAACTGGCCGCGGCGAAGGCGGCGGTCGCCCCGCCGGCCGAGCCGACCAAGCCGGCCACCGCCGCGCTCATCCCGTCCACCCCCGGCACCGGGGCCATCGACCAGGCCAAGTCGGCCGTCGAGGTGGAAGCCCAGCAACTGCGGGCGGAGAGCCTGCAGGTGCAGGCCAAGGCGCTCAAGCTGTTCGAGCAGGGTGACACGGACCAGGCCGTGCAGTTGCTGGCCGACCTGGCCACGAAGGTGAGGGCGAGCAAGCTCACCCCGGCCCGCCAGAAGACCATCCTCGACCCGATCGAGGCCAAGCTGGACAACTTCCGCCTTATCAAGCGGCAGGTGGACCTGTACACGAAGGACGTGAAAGAGAAGAAGGACCGCATCGAAGGGAAGCTGCAGAAGACGAGTGCCGATCAACAGCGGCAGGAGGAGATCGCCAAGCGGGTGGGCGACATCCGCGACCTGATGGACAAGAAGAACTTCGCCGACGCCGAGAAGCTGGCCCTGCAAGCCAAGACGCTCGACCCGGATAACCCGACGCTCAACCTGATCTACGACCTAGCCAAGCGGAACCGGCGGATGGACGACGCCAACCGCCTGAAGACGAACAACGAGGAGTTCACACTCGACAAGCTGAACGAGACGGACAACTACGGCAGCAACGTGCCGCTGAACGGCGACCCGATCCGCATCAGCATGCAGAAGACGCTGTCGAACCGCGGGCGGCCGAGCGGGGACGACACGTACTCCCGCCCGCGGACGGCCGTCGAGCGCGAGATCGAGATGAAGCTGGAGCGGCCGATGAAGGTGGAGTTCAAGCAGGCCAGCCTGCGGGAGGTGATCGACCGGATCGCCGACACGGCGCAGCTGAACCTGTCGGTGGACGAGCCGGCCATGGCCGCCGCCGGCATCGACCTGGACAAGACGCTGGTGTCCGAGACCATCCGCCGGGAGATCAGCCTGCGGAACATCATGCAGGTGATCCTGGAGAAGAACCAGCTCCAGTACCTGGTCGAGAACGACATGGTGCTGGTGACGACGCTGAAGAAGGCGAAGGGGCGGATGTACACGAAGGTGTTCAGCGTGACCGAACTGGTGACGCCGATCCCCGACTTCGCCATCCCCGAGTCGCAGAGCCTGGAGAAGACGCTCGCGCGGGTGGCCACCCCGACGCAGCCGTGGGTGGACGCGGCGGCGGCGGCCAAGAGCGCCCTGGGTGGCGGCGGCCAACTGGTGAGCGGCGGCGACCGGCCCGGGTTCATGCCGCAGGGCGGGTTCGGCGGGGGCAGCCTGCAGAACAACTCGACCGGGTCGGGCAACCACGTGGTCGGGGCGAGCACGACCGTCGCCCAGGGCAAAGCCAACCACAGCGAGCAGCTGATGAAGCTGGTGAAGGGGATGGTCCGCCCGCACACGTGGGACGAGCAGGGCGGGGCCGGCCGGCTGGCGTACTACGACATCGGCGGGGCGCTGGTGGTCAACCAGACGGCCGACGTGATTACGGAGGTGAACAACCTGCTGGAGTCGCTCCGCCGGTTGCAGGACCTGAGCGTGTCGGTGGAAGTGCGGCTGATCTCGCTGTCCGAGGCGTTCTACGAGCGGATCGGCGTGGACTTCCAGATGAACATCAAGACGAACGGCCGCACCCAGGGGTTCGAGCCGGCCCTGACCACCGCCTCGTTCCGCCCGGCCCCGTTCATTAACGACATCAGCAACACCGGGGTGGTGGCGGGGTGGAACCCGAACCAGGGCGGGTTCACCCCCGACCTGGACATCCCCATCCGCCCGGGCAGCTACGCCTTCTCCACCCCGCCGTTCGGCAACTACCCCGGCAACGGGAACGGCGGGCTGAACCTGGGTCTGGCCTTCCTGAACGACATCCAGGTGTTCATGTTCCTGGAGGCGGCGGCCGGCGACCGGCGGTCGAACATCATGCAGGCCCCGAAGATCACCTGCTTCAACGGCCAGTTCGCCACCGTGTCGGTCAACACCCAGCAGTTCTTCGTCCTCGGCCTGCAGGTGTTCAACGTGGGCGGGCAGTTCGTCTACCTGCCGCAGAACACGGCCGTGCCCCTGGGCGTGACGATCGGCGTGCAGCCGGTGGTGTCGTCGGACCGCCGGTTCGTGCGGCTCACCGTGCCCATCCAGTTCACCGACCAGGTGCCGGACGCGACCGTCCCGCTCTTCCCGGTGACGGCGTTCATCACCCCGGTGTTCGAGGGCGGCAGCCAGGGCACGCCCATCCCGTTCACCCAGTTCTTCCAGCAGCCGAGCTTCACCACCATCAGCGTGAACACGACGGTGGTGGTGCCGGACGGCGGCACGGTGGTGCTGGGCGGGCTGAAGACGATGAGCGAAGGGCGGAACGAGTTCGGGCCGCCGGTGCTCAGCCAGGTGCCGTACCTGAACCGCCTGTTCAAGAACACCGGCGTCGGGCGTGACACCCGCCACCTGATGCTCATGGTCACCCCGCGGATCATCATCACCTCCGAGGAGGAGGCGCTGGCGACCGGCCCGGGCTTGGGCACCGGCAACTAACACGACGAGTGGAACGCAACAACCGCCGCGGCCCGTGGGACCACCCCACGGGCCGCGGCCCGTTCCGAGTAGGTGCCGCCTGCCGGGCGGCACTTGTGCACTTGTGCCGCCCGGCAGGCGGCACCTACCTCGCCTTGATCGCGTCCCAGTTTCCCGGCATACCCACGCCCTCGTCCGTCCGCGGGGTGCCTCGTGCCACGACTCGTTCTCCCGCTGCTTGCCGCCGTGCTGATCGCCGGCGGGTCACCGGCCCTCGCCCAACGCATCGAGTACCCGCCCGCCCCGCCCGGCCCGTTCGCCACCCGCCCGACCGCCCCGCCGATCCCGCTGCCGAACGTGCCGCCGGTTCCGCCCATCCGCGGGGCTGCAACGCCCGCACCGGCCCGCCCGATCACCTACTACCCGCTGGTGCCCGGTGTACCACCCGTGACGGCCCCGGCTCCTGGTCCGGCTCCGGCCGTCAGCGTACTCCCACCGCCGCCGTCCTACTTCCCGACGCTGCCAGCCGTGACGCCCCCGCCGCCGGCACCGGCACCGGCCGTCGAGAAGGCGCTCACGTTCGAGCCGTACTGGAACAACGGGCTGTTCTTCCGCACGCCCGACCGAAGTTTCGTCGCCCACGTCGGCGGCACGCTGCAATACGACGCGGCGTGGTACACGGGCGGCTGGGGCTTGCAACACCTGCCCGGTGGGGTGGGGCGATTCAACGACGGGGTGAACGCCCGCCGCCTGCGGCTGGTGCTCGACGGCACGTGGTACGACACGTTCGACTACAAGATGGAAGTGGAGTTCATGAACGGGTTCAGCCCGGCCGGGCTGACTGGACCGGTGGCCGCGACCACGGTGTCGAACTCGCCCGGCCCGACCGACGCGTACGTGACGATCAAGCACGTGCCGTGGGTGGGCAACGTGCGGGTGGGCAACCAGAAGGAGTGGTTCAGCCTGGAGCACCTGGAGTCGCACAAGCAGCTCCTGTTCATGGAGCGGTCGCACCTGTTCGACACCAGCCAGCCGTCGGCGTTCAACAACGGGCGGTCGCCCGGCATTTCGACGTTCCGCACGTGGGCGAACGACAGCCTGTTCACTGCCGTCGGGGTGTACAAGAACGAGAGTGACCTGCTCGGGTTCGGGTTGGGCGACGGCAGCTACGCCGTCACCGGGCGGGTGGCCGCACTGCCGGTGTGGCTGCCCGAATCACAAACGTACTGGCACGTGGGCGGGGCGATGAGCCACCGCGACCCGGTCGGCGGGCAGGTGCAACTGCGGGTGCGAAACGGCGTACGGAACGCCCCCTTCCCGCTGCTCAACCTGATTGCCAACACCGGCCCCGTCGGCGCCGACAGCCACACCCTGTTCAACCTGGAATCGGCGTTCGCGTCCGGCCCGCTGACCGTGTCGGGCGAGCTCACGACGAACCTGCTCGCCGGGGCGACGCAGAACGGGGTCGAACTGGGCACGCGGGCGTTCCACGGGTTCTACGCACAGGCGAGCTACTTCCTGACCGGCGAACACCGCGAGTGGGACCCGCAGACGGCCGTGTTCAAGCGGGTGGTGCCATGCCGCCGGTTCGACCCGCGGACGGGCAGTTGGGGCGGGTGGGAGGTGGGTGCGCGGGTGTCGCACCTGGACCTGGATGACGGCGGGGTCACGGGCGGCCAATTGAGCAACGTCACCCTCGGGCTGACGTGGTACTGGTCGGCCAACACGCGGGTGCAGGTGAACTACGACTACCTGTCTCGCGACGGCGGGGCGAACCCCGACGCGAGGGGCAACCTGCACTCGCTGGGGATGCGGCTGGCGCTGGACTTCTAATGTGCTCTGCTCGCTCCGCGAGCGGGTACAACCAGCTGTCCGCTCGCGGAGCGAGCAGAGCACTACAACACCCCCATGCCTCGCTCCGCTCTCGTCGCACTGCTTTCTCTCGTCGTCCTCGCGGGGTTGATCGCGGCCCTCGCGTACCGCGATCAACCCACGACCGCCGTCCGCCCGCTGGTGATCCTCGCGGCCCCGACGGTTCGCGGGCCGCTCGAAGCGGTGGCCGCCGACTTCACCCGCGACACCGGCCGACCCGTCGTCATCGACTGGGGGCCGTCCGAACAGCTCGTCACCACCGCCCGCTTCCCCGCCCCGCACCGTCCGGCCGATCTGCTCATCCCCGCCGACGACAGCTTCCTCGTTCACGCCCGCGGTCTCGGGTTGCTGAACGACTGGACCGCGCTCGCCCGTGTGAGAGCCGTCGTGCTGCTCGCCCCGAACAACCCGCGACGCCTGGAGAAATGGGCCGACCTGCACGCCGACGGGGTGCGGGTGGCGATCCCGAACGAGTCGGCCGCCGTGGGCAAGTTGACCCGGGAACATTTGGCGGAGACGGGACGGTGGTACGCCCTCGCCCCGCGGGTGGTGGACGTGCTGACCGTGACCGACGCGGCGAACGCGGCGAAGGTGGGGAGCGTGGAGGCGGCGGTGGTGTGGGACGCGGTGGCGGCCGGGTCGGGCTACCGCGGGCAGACGGTGTTGAAGGTGCCCGAGTTGGAGGGGGTGCGCGGGACGGTGGCGGCGGGGGTGTTGAACCAGTCGCCGGACGGCGACGCGGCACGGGCGTTCGTGGCGTACCTGACGACGACCGGGCGGGCGCGGTTCCGGGACGCGGGGTTCAGCGTAGATTAGGCGAACCCGGCCCGCAAGGGCCGCGGGTGCCAGCCCCGTGTGATCCGCACCCACGGCCCGTGGGGGCCGGGGTCGTCATGATGTCGCCTCCGCGCTCCGACCGCCCGTTCGTCGTCGCCCTCGGGTTGCTCGGCGGGGTGTACGTCGCGCTCATTGCGGCGCTGCTGGTCGTGGATGCCGCGCACACGTCGCCGACCGCCCTCGCCGACGCCCTCAGTTCCCCGCCGGTCCGCTCGGCCGTCTGGCTCAGCCTGCTCAGCAGTTCGGCCTCCGCCATCCTCGCGGTGTGGGTCGCCGTGCCACTGGCGTACCTGCTCTCGCGATTCCGCTTTCCCGGCAAATGGCTCGTCGAGTTGCTCGTCGATGTGCCGGTCGTGCTGCCGCCTCTGGTGGTCGGATTGAGCCTGCTGTTGCTGTTCCAAACGGTCGGCGGGCGGTGGTTCGAGCAGACCGCATTTCCCGTGACGTATGCCGTGGCCGGCGTGGTGCTCGCGCAATTCACGGTGGTGACGGCACTGGCGGTGCGCACCCTGCGTGTCACGTTCGACACCCTATCCCCCCGCACGGAAGACATCGCCCGCACGCTCGGCTGCTCGCGGGGCGCGGCGTTCTGGCGGGTGACGCTGCCCGAAGCCCGCCGCGGGATCGTGGCGGCGTTCACACTGGCGTGGGCACGGGCGCTCGGCGAGTTCGGCCCGGTGCTGGTGTTCGCCGGTGCCACCCGCCACCGAACGGAGGTGATGCCCACCACCGTGTTCCTGGAACTGAGCACCGGGCACCTGGAAACGGCGGTGGCGGTGTCGCTGCTGATGGTGGCCGTCGCGGTGGCCGTGCTGGTGGTGCTGCGGGCGTTCGGGGTGAAAGTCAGTTAGGGTGGCCGACTCTCGCCGAGAGTCGGACGGGGTGTTCAGCAGGAGTGACGGGCGTGGAGTTGGCCAAAGCCTTCACTCGCTCCACGCCGGCTTCCCAGGTGTCGGCCC